>JAFOJO010000005.1 GCA_017421325.1 Candidatus Saccharimonadota bacterium | reverse complement strand
TGCAGTATTAATATTCTGCCAACCAGAAACATTAGTACCAGTAAAATCTATAGTGGTAGCTGTGCTAGCTGGAGTATAGTATATTACTCCATTGTCTTTTGTATATCCATCACTATATTCTGCATATTGTCCAGTACTAGAATCATAAGCTACATTTAGGTCTGTAGCTTGAGAACTAAGTGTAGTATTAGCTTCTATATCAAAATCTAAGTTCTGTGTCATCCAACAATGCCCATCCTTTAGTTTAGTTATCCAGTAGAGTTTGTTGTCTCTAATATCTACAAGTTGAGTAGCCGTAGTTTCTCCGTCTCCAGAAACCGAAGCGCATATGTCACTAGTCATATCTTGCATGGCGTAATAAGAATGATTTTCGTCTAGTTGAATTTTTTCTTTGCCGGCTAAGAAGAAGGCCAATTCTAAACTACTAGCAGTTTGCATATTGCTATGCGGGTGTATCATCACATACTTCACATTCCCACCATAAGAACCTGCAGGTTGATATGAGTTCGTATATATGGCATAGGTAGTAGTGAGGTATGAACCTGTTACGTCAGTATTTGTATTCATTTCAGTTTCTGAGGTTCTTTTAGCTACTTGTGTATATACATTTGGTATCTCACTATAATCATCATAGCCATTAACTATAGTAGGTGGAGTAAGAGTATTGCCAGTGCCTGTACCTGACGTAAGTTTCATAGACCAAGAAGATGGAGTATTTACTGTAGCGGTACCACTATCATATATACCAGTAGATATATTGTAGTTATTATTCTCACTATTAATTAAGTAGTTATTACCATCAGTATTATTACTACTTCCTATAGCATAGATACTATAGCCATTACCATCATTACAATATGTATTTAATTTAGTAGTACCTACATTAGTCTTATACTGCCCACCATTAATATTTACCGTATGAGGATTGATTAGTTCACTACCCATAGTGCAGGAAGTATCTAAACTAAAATATACATGGCCTGAAGAAGAGGTAGAGCCAGAACCTGTAGCGGTACTATGAGGTAAAGATAAAACAAAGGCAGAAACAACAAGAAGAGGTAGACCAACTAGCAAGATATTGCGGAAAGCGTAGTAGAAGAAGTCTGTATAATCATTTGTTTTATTACTTTTTGCTTTTGTTTTAGACTTTGTGGTTCTATGACCCATATGCATCACCTTGTATTAATTTTTAATTAAATACTTTATCTTTGTGATGCCATTTTGCGTAAACGGGGCAGTAATACAAAAATGGCACCGCAAGGGGTGTCATATCCAATTGTTTGTGCTAGCAATTAAAACACAGTCAATTTGATGCCTTGCGGCGCCATTTATACCGTGTTTTAATTGTAAAAATGTGCTAGCTTTTATTTAAGCAATTGAATATGACTCTTTCATTATAGCACAACCACAAATTAATTCGCAAAAATTTTAAAGAATCTAAGCGCAAACTTTTACCTCTGTAAGCATAAGCTAGTGGTATGGGGTTGAAGTTTTTTGCCCCTTGTGCTAGGGTGGCGGGTATTATGGACACAAATGATACGAAAGATTTTACAGGGTGGATTAAACTAAAAATAAAATTACATTTTACGGGGCATATTTGCGCAATAAAAGATGGAGATATCTGGTGGTGCGCTATGGGCGAAAATGTAGGAACAGAAATAAATGGTAAAAGTAAAACCTTTGCAAGACCAGTATTGGTAATAAGAAAACTTAGCAGGTACAGTTTTATTGGTGTACCACTTACTTCTCAAAAACATGAAGGTAGCTGGTATTCAAGTTTTGAATTTCAGAATAAACGACAGGTTGTAGTGTTGGCGCAAGTAAGAAATTTTAGTGTATCAAGGTTGTATAGAAAAATGGGGGTGGTTCCGGAATCCGACCTAGAACTAGTGCGAAATGGCTTAGCTAGTCTAATTTTGGGCAAAAATAATCCCTAACCTCGCGATTAGGGTGGACGGGTATCCCCGAATATACTTTTATTTTAACGCAAGTTGTGCGAAATGTCAATATGTGCTATGATTTTAGTAGTGGGGCGTTAGCTCATTTGGTAGAGCGCTTCTATGGCATAGAAGAGGTGAGGAGTTCGAATCTCCTACGCTCCACCACAGTATAAATATGCCCCTGCAAAGGAGCTTTATTTTATGCAAACAATTTTAACCGGAATTAGGTCAAATAGCGTATTGACGCTGGGCAACTATTTAGGGGCGATGCTGCCGATGGTGCGATTGGCGAATAAGCATTCTAAGGATTATAATATCAATATTTTTGTACCAGATTTACATTCAATTATTTCGGATGTGGATGGGGATTTACGCGAAAATATTATTCGCACAATTAAATATTATCTGGCGGCAGGCTTAGAAATTAATGAAAATGTGCACATTTATCGCCAGAGTTATGTGCCAGCACATTCTGAACTATGTTGGATTTTAAACTGTGTAGCTACGATGGGTGAGACTTCGCGGATGATCCAGTATAAAGAGAAATCAAAGGGGCAGGAAAGTTGCAATGTAGGGATATTTGACTATCCGATATTAATGGCAGCAGATATTTTATTATATGATGCTACCTATGTACCGATCGGTGAAGATCAGTTCCAACATATAGAGCTGACGCGTAATTTAGCGATGCGGTTTAATAATAGATTTGGTGAGATATTTACGGTGCCAGCTAAGACGGCGGATCAGATTAAATTTATGGGAGTGAATGAGGGGATTCGAATTCGTGATCTCTTAAATCCTGAAAAGAAAATGAGCAAATCTACCAAGGCAGAAAATTCTAAGATTATGCTAGATGATGAGCCAGCCAAGGCGGCGAAGAAGATAATGTCAGCTACTACGGATTCTTTGGCTAAGGTAAAATTTGACATGTTTAATCAGCCAGGTATATCTAATTTGTTGCAGATTAAATCATTAATTAGTGGTACGCCACTTCAAGATGTGATTTCTGAATGGGTAGGGGAGACGCGCTATGGCACACTGAAACAGGCGGTGGCAGACGGCGTGGCACAGACTTTGACTGAATTTCAAGCCAAAATGGCAGAGATATCAGATGAGCAAGTGTATGAATTATTAGAGAAAGGCGAAAAGTACGCTAATGAGGTGGCAAATGCTAAATTATTAGAAGTGCAGAAAGCTTTTCATTTGAGATAGATTTGACTTTTTAGCATAAGTGTGATATAATGGAGAGATAGAGAAAATCCCGGCCGAAATGGTCGGGATTTTGGGTGGGAGATGTTAGGTTAATTCTTGCAGATAAGTTTTATCTTCTATAAGTTTTTTGAGCTCGGCTTCGTCATGAAGGTTGGTAATACCATTATAGACTGCTAATATATTGTTCATACTTTTGATATTGGAGCGGACCAGAAACAGCACATTGGCTTCACGCGGCCATTTGGTTTTGGCCTTTTTGAGGACCGGCAAAAGCAGAATGGAAGTTTCCAGAACGTTCTTGCGGATGGCGCGCTTGGACAATTCAGTCATGGTAGTGATATTGTTCCAACGGTCAAGACCCTTGCCGATGGTGGCGATTTTGTTTTCGGGCTTATCTTCGTCAATAAGTTGTTGAAAATAGCGCAACTTCATCTCGTAATCACTTTCGCCGAGGTAAGCTCTGGATAAGGTCATCAACCTAACTGCGGCTTTAACGGTGGCGCCAACTGGTAAATCTTCGGCAAGTTTAGCTACTTCGCTGGTTAATAGTCTAACGTCGGCCGGAGCGCTCTCCTCGATGACATCATGCAGCAAGAGTGTGGCGAAAATATCGTCGTTTTTGATTTTGAGACATTGGAACATGCAAGCCATAGATAAAGGGTGCGCAATGTATTGCTCGCCGTTTTTGCGGATTTGGTCGCCGTGCTTTTCGCACATGTAGCCGAGGGCGTCCATACTTTGTTCGAGGCCAAGGTCATCAAAATGAACCTTAAGACGGGTACGCATTTTGGCAACTTTAATATCGGAAAGTTCGATCTGGTGGCGACGTTCGGCTTGTTGGCTTTTAGGTAATTTGGCAATAAGTTTTTCGCGCTGCTCTAATAGGGTCATAAAAACACCTCCTGTAAAAGTTCTCCCACCTTGGCCATATTATAACATATATGGTATAATTTGTATATGATACGAACAGGGAAGAAGTTTAGTAAGCCCGAGATGTCGCGAGTAATAAATGGCGACGTAAAATTGGCGGAAGAAGCAGAAAAGCCCGAGAAGGTGCGGTTGGATATTTTGATGGGTGAGTATTTTAAAAGCTATAATCGTTCTTCCTTGCAAAAATTTATTGAATTTGGATTTGTGACGGTGGACGGCGAAACCGCAAAAAAGCCAAACCAAAAGTTTGAGCGTGGTGTAAAGATTGATTTAAAAGTACCAAATATGATTAAAAATGCTGACTTAATACCGGAAGTGATCTACGAAGATGGTAATGTGGTGGTACTGGATAAGCCGGCGGGGCTACTTTCTATGCCGCGAGCGCAGTATTGCCCAGAGAAGACTTTGGAGAGTTATGGGTTGTTGGTGCATAGGTTGGACCGTGATACTAGTGGCGTGGTAATACTAGCCAAAAGTCCTGAGGTGCAAGAATTTTTGAAGAAGCAATTTCAAGATCGCACCACACACAAAACGTATTATGCGGTGGTGTCTGGCCGGCCAAAGTTGGATGAAGCGAAGATAGATTTGCCGATCGCGCGAGACTTAAAGAGACCGACAACTTTTCGAGTAGACCCAAACGGCAAGGAGTCGGAGACTTATTATAAAGTCCTAAAAAGTAACGGCAAGTACAGTTTGGTGGAATTAAAACCAACTACGGGGCGGACGCATCAATTAAGGGTGCATATGAAATATCTAGGGCATCCGATTTTGGGTGATCCTTTATATGGTGACGAAAAGGCGGATAGATTATATTTGCATGCTAATAAATTAGAGATTACTTTGCCGGGTGAGAAGCGAGTGGCTTTTGAAGCAAAATTACCAAAGGAATTTGCGGATGTTTTTCGGGCAGGCAAGTGAGATTGCTGAAATAGCTGGTAAGGTAGGTACTTCGGTATTTGTAGTGTCGAGAGATGTAAAAGTAGAAATAAAAAATGCGATTATCTTGCAGCCGGAAGACAAAAGTGTAATTACAATAGAGCAGGTACGGAATGTGCTGGGGCAGATTAGTACGCGACAAACTAGTGATGTTTTTGTGGTGATTCGCCCAGCGAATGCCATGGGTGAGGCGGCGGCAAATGCATTTTTGAAAAGCTTAGAGGAACCGCGAGAGAAGGTGCATTTTGTGCTGATTACAGATAGCCCTTCGCAGATTTTACCGACGATTTTAAGCCGGGCGGCGGTGTATTTTTTGCGAGATGAGGAGTCTCTGGACGGTGGGATTAAAGCGGATGAAAAAGTGAAAAATTTGGCAAAACGGCTAATGGTGGCGAAACCGGCGGAACTGGTGGACTTAGCTGAAGAAATTGGCAAGAAAAAAGATGGCGTGCGGGCGTATGCGTTGGAAATTTTAGGTGCAGCGATAGAAATGCTTTATAAATCGTATTTTATTACGGGTAAAGAGATATTTGTGCAGAAGTTGCCTAAATTTTTGGCGGCGTACGAGGGAATTAATAAAAACGGCCATGTAAAATTGCAAATTGTATCTAACTTGTGTTAAAATTGGGGTATGACTGCAATATTTGCAATACTTATTTTTACGGTTTATTTAGTCTTCTTTTTTCCGGTGGAAGTGCGCGTGAAGAAGGAAGAGGAAAAATCACCCAAATACACGGCGCAAATGAAAAAGTTGTGGCAGATTGCGCAAACTTCTATGAAAGAGCGTAAGCCTTTCCGGGCGGAAAAGGCGCTCCTTACGATTTTGAAGTTTGATGAAAAGAATGCGGCAGCGTATAATCGGTTAGGTATTTTGTATGCTAAGGGGCAAAAATATGATGAGGCGGTGGAATGCTTCGAGATTGCACAGTCGCTAGATAGTAATCCGGCTTCTATTCATAACGTAGGCTTGATTTATTTAGAAACTGGGGCGTATGAAAAGGCGGCGATGGCGTTTGAACAGGCAATTGCTATGGAGGGCGACGTGCCGGCGCGGTATATTGCTTTGGCGAAGGCAGAAGAAAAGCTGGGCCGTACCAAGAAAGCAGTGGAAGCATTGGAAAATGCTTACGAACTAGACCCGAAAGTGGCGACTTTGCGCCAGATATTGGCTTTGTATGAAGCAGCGGAGAACACTGAAGCTGCCACGATGATGACGGCGCGGATTGAAGAACAAATTGCGAAGGATAATGCAGCTAAGGCTAGGAAGATGGTGGCTAAGCGTACGCACGAGGCGAAGGCAAAGGCGGCGCGGAGCGCTACGCCAACGCGAAAAACTTTGGGTACGGCTACAAGAAAAGCCACGCCAAAAATTATTAAACAACACGTAGGGCGAAAGCGGATTTAGTTTAGTTAGTAGGTCTGTATTTTTGCAAAGCAAAAATACACCTTTCTGCGTCATTCGGAAAAAACAGTAGGAGTAGAACCATTATTTCTCGCTTCGCTCGAAAAAATTAAAGAAATGAGAGTAGGACTAGACTTTTGCTAAAGCAAAAGTCTTCCGTTCCTCCTTGCTCGAAAAATCTAGAGTTCACTCTAGATTTTTACTCGCTTCGTCGTCCGGTCGAACCTACGGTTCGTGACCTACTCCTAATACCAAAAAATAATCTTGACATACAGTCAAGATTATTTTTTGGTGCTGGAAGTAGGACTCGAACCTACGAACTCCGAAGAGGGGAGATTTACAGTCTCCTGCGATTGCCACTACGCGATTCCAGCGTTAATGATTTGGAGCCGCGAACCGGGTTTGAACCGGTGACCTCATCCTTACCATGGATGCGCTCTACCAACTGAGCTATCGCGGCACACTATAATCATATCACAAAACCTGACAAAAATAAACTTTAATTTTAGATTTTAATTCGTTTATACCTAAAAATCCGCCGCAGCTGCGGATTTTTAGGTGATAGGTAGATTGTTATTTCTTAAGGGCTTTAATGTTATATTTAGACTTACCGAAGGCAAGAATTAGCCAGAAGATGTTTGGCAGAAAAATTAGGCCAATAGTGTAGCCAAGTCCGTGGCCAAAAACCTTGGAAGTGCGATAAGAATAAACGATGCCGGCCCAAATAGCAATAATGGATTCGACGATCATGGTAATCAGAACGACGGTCGGGATAGTGGTAATGTCAACAGTTTGGAATTCGATACCACTCATGTAGTAGAAGTTGGCAGAATTGTTAACAGCGGCGATGATGGAGCCAATGAGGCTAAGGCAAAGTAGCCACCAGAACCAGTCTTTCATATTAACGATTTTAAACATAATATAAACATTGTAGATAGGGATAATGGATTTCCAGCCCGGTTCGCCAGCTTTTTTGAAAATCTTCCAGTTGGCTATGACCATAAGCACAAAGAAGATTAGTGAAAAGATTGCGATAAAGGCAACCATTGTGCCAACAGCCCCACCAATTGCGGCAGCTTCGGCGGTAGTTAAGTTTTGCATAAAAACTCCTTTTATTATATTAAATGCATTATACCATTAAACTTATGTTTTTCGTAATTAGATTTTTGGCAATAACATGTACGCTAGCGTTTAGTGGTGATGATGGTGGAGAAATTTAGGAAAAATGAGCTCTAAGCCAAATTTGATGATGATGATAGAAATAATTATACTAATGTAGGCTTCGAGATTAATGTGCCAAATTAGATAAATGAGTGCGGAAATCAATACTGCGCCACTGGTGATGCTGTCGTTGATGGTTTCTACACTACTAGCGATTAGGGTGTCTGATTTTACTTTAGTACCGGTGGTTTTAAGGTATCGGCCGAGGAGAAGCTTGGCCACTACGCTGCCAATAAGCACGATAATGACGGGCGCAGAATATTCGACTTCTTCGGGAGTGATGAGTTTTTCTATACTTTCTGCGAAAATATGGATGCCGACTATTATAATGATAGCGGCAATAAGTAAAGCGCCGATATGCTCGATTTTTTCGTGGTCTTTACTAAATTTTTTACTGGCGCCGAGTTTTTCGCTAATTACTACGATGATACCAGAAAGCGTATCAATCAGGCCATGGATGGCATCGGACATCACGGCGAGTGAGCCAGAGATGGCGCCTACGGCGATTTTAAAAACCGCAAGAAATAGATTAACAGTGATAGCAAGGTAGCCGGCTTTCAATACAGTTTTGTTATGTATAGAATTTTTGGTTTTTTCTTTAGTCATTAACTATGATTTTAGCATAGATTTGGTATAATTAAGAGAACTAATCAAAAAGGAGGAAAATGTTTGATTTAAAAGGTAGAGTGGCGGTAGTATCTGGGGCATCTTCGGGCTTGGGCCAGCAAATGGCGTTAGCTTTGGCGCGGCAAGGTGCAAATCTAGTAATACTAGCGCGGCGAATGGAAAGGCTCAAAGAATTTAAGCCGAAGCTGATTAAAGCTGGGGCAGAAAAAGTTTTGGCGGTGAAATGCGATGTGACTTCTACGGAAGACATCAATGCGGCAGCCAAAGCGGCAGAAAAAGAGTTTGGCAAGGTAGATATTTTACTCAACTGCGCTGGGTCTTCGAAAGATAAGGGTGTGGTAGAAATGACGGATGAAGAGTGGGATTTTACTATCGCTACAGACGAAACATCAGTATTCAAGATGACACGGGCATTTGCTAAAATTATGCAAAAAAAGAAATATGGGCGGATTATTAATATTGCTTCGATGTATGGATTGGTGGGCAATACAGAGATTCATACAGTGGCCTATCACGCTTCTAAAGGTGCAGTGGTAAACTTTACGCGTGCGGTGGCGGCAGAACTTGCTACGGATGGCATTACATGCAATGCGATTTGCCCGGGATATTTTGAGACGGAGCTTACGAAGGCGGTGCTAGATACGCCACGTTTCCAAGAGTTTGCCAAAACTCATGTACCAATGGAGCGTTATGGCAAGCCAGGTGAGCTAGATGCGGCTCTAGTATTCTTAGCTTCAGAAGAGGCATCATACGTGACGGGAGCAATCCTACCAGTAGATGGCGGTTACACCTGTATTTAATAAGAAAGGAGAAATATGAAAACTAAATATGACGGCAGCAAAACTAAAGAAAACCTAGAGAAAGCGTTTGCGGGTGAGAGTCGGGCGCGCAATAAATATGATTTCTTTGCCTCGAAGGCGAAGAAAGATGGGTTTGAGCAGATTGCGGCTATATTTGCCGAAACTGCTTTAAACGAAAAAGAGCACGCTAAAATGTGGTATAAAGAACTACACGGTGGTGCGGTAGAAGATACCGAAATTAATTTGGAAGCAGCAGCAGATGGTGAGAATTACGAATGGACAGATATGTATGCTGGATTTGCTGAAACTGCGCGTGAAGAAGGTTTTGAAGAATTAGCGGTAAAGTTTGAAGAAGTGGCCAAGATTGAAAAATCACATGAAGAACGGTATCGCAAACTATTATCAAACGTGAAAGATAAAAAGGTATTTTCGAAAGATGGCGACGTGATTTGGGTGTGTCGCAATTGTGGACATATTGTAATTGGCAAAGATGCGCCAGAAGTTTGCCCAGTTTGCAATCACCCGCAAGCCTATTTTGAAATAAAGCCTGAAAATTATTAATATAAAGATGGTGGGAATATGAAGAAGGCTAGATCAAACAATAAAGATATTGCCAATGAGGGCAAAAACAAGATGAGAAACATATTAATTATTCTTCTAATAATACTTGTTTCGATTTTTGCTGCTATATATGTTTTGCCTATAATTATATCGAGCGCACATTATAAGCTTGTCGGAGGTGCCAATATTATTGAATATCAACAGTATTTAAATGAAAAATATGGGTCTCAAGAAGGTTTTTATTATGTGAGGGAGGGTAATTGCAACTGGTTTAGCGGCGGATTTTGCGAATTGATTTTTTCATCTTCTGCTTCCGATGGCAGAGAATTCGAAGTGAAGGCTGTCCGTCATTATAGTAATGGCGGTGGCGAAGCAAATGGATACGAGTTTACTGATAACTATAAATAAAATATTCTAAAAAATGGAGCCGCAAGAACAGTGGCACTTTTGCTCCACTCAAAAAAAGCAATCAAAAATGCAAGCATTTTAGCTTGCTTTTTGTTCATGGAGCCGCAAGTCGGACTTGAACCGACGACCTGCCGCTTACAAGGCGGCTGCTCTACCAACTGAGCTATTACGGCGTAAAGTTATTATATCATACTTTTATGTTATAATGAAGTAATGGATATAGTGTTAATGGTTTTGGGGGTGATAATTATTGGATTATTAGTGGTGCTGATTTTAAAAAAGCCGGCGCAGCCGGAGAAATCGGCAGATTTTAAGGCGATGGAAGAGCGTCTGATTCGCGTAGAGGGTGAAGTGGGCAAAATTAACCCAGCGATAGACCGCAATTTCCGCGAAAACCGTAAAGAGATTAACGAAAATTTAGAGCGGATGCAGAATAGCAACGCTAAAAGTATAGAGCAACTGCGCACTGGTAACGAGAAAAAGCTAGAAGAAATGCGCGAAACGGTAGACGAAAAACTAAAGGCTAGTGTAGAAAAAAGGTTTAACGAAAGTTTTAAATCTATTTCTACGCAATTGACGCAGGTGTATCAGGGTCTTGGTGAAATGAAGAATTTGGCGACTGGTGTGGGTGACCTAAAAAAAGTGATGGAAGGTGTAAAAACGCGGGGGATTTATGGCGAAGTGCAACTCGGTGCAATTATTGAAGATATTTTGAATAAGGCGCAGTATGAAGAAAACGTGATTACTAAAAAGGGTAGTAGCGATAGGGTAGAATTTGCAATTAAGATGCCGGGGAAAGACGAAGAAAGCTTAGTGTATTTGCCGGTAGACAGTAAGTTTCCTGTAGAGAATTATTCGCGCCTGATTGCGGCGTATGATAATGGTGATAAGACTGAGATTGAGAAATATTCTAAGGCTCTAGCGGCAGATGTAAAAGAACAGGCGAAGAAAATTTCTACAAAATACCTAGACCCGCCGATGACTACCGACTTTGGAATAATGTTTGTACCGACGGAAAGCTTGTATGCGGAGATATTGCGCATACCTGGGTTATCTGACGAAGTGCGACAAAAACACCACGTGTCTATTACGAGTCCATCTACTTTGCCAGTGGCCCTGAACGGGCTGTTGATGGGCTTTAAGACGGTGGCGATAGAAAAACGCTCGGCAGAAGTATGGCAAACACTGGGCGCAGTAAAAACGCAGTTTGGTAAGTTCTCAGATCTACTGGAAGGGGTGCAGAAAAAATTGCAAGAATCGGCGAATAAAATTGAAAATGCCAAAACCACTTCGCGCCAGATAGAGCGAAAGCTTAAAAATGTGGAAGAATTGCCGGAGAGTGAGTCGGTAAAACTAATTGGTAAAGTTTAGGGCTTTGTTTTAATCTGGATTGAAAAATTGTGCGGGCTTTTTTTGCGCGCAAATAATGGTAAGCGTGATATAATGAAAGAGCAACACATTGATTGCTATTAGCAAAGCAATTTTTATTACAAAATAAAAGCGTTGATTCAATAATTAGACTGGCGCCGTAAGGTTCATTAGTTATTGAATCTGCTTTGTAGATTAGTGATTAATGTGTTGCACCCCTTGCGGTGCCATTTTTGTATGCGCCTTTTCAAAAAGATGGCACCGCAAACGAAATAAAACTAAAGTGAGGTAGAAGGTGAAAAAGAGAAATATAGCACTATGCTTAATAATTGTAGCATTAAGTTTTATAAATATAGCATCCGCTGTTGCCTTAAGCTATGAGACCTATCAACGTATAGATTTTACTTTTAATCCCACTCTTCAGATTAGCGTATCGGATAACTTGGTAATTAATAATCTAGCTCCAGGAGTTAGTAGCGACAGCAATATTATTAGCATTACTGGTGGTACCAATGTTCCTACTGGAGCGAAGTTGGTTTCTACCGTGGGCAGAGATAATTCGGCTGATTATGAAAATGAACTAAACTATTCTGATCCATATAATAACACCAATTTGGTTAATGGTACCAATATCTTTGCCTCATTATCGTCTCCCGCGTCTAGTCTTTCTGATAGTGATTTTGGTGAAAACGAGTGGGGCTATTCATATTGTACTAGTTCTAGTAGCGTATGTAGTGATACTGATCCTGGTACTATGGCAGCTAATTGGATCAGTGGAGATATTGGGAGCACTACTGCCGGTTATGCGGGCTTGCCACTGCATAGTGGCACTGGTACTGTATTGGCTAACATTGCAAGTGGTACTAGCAATAATACTGTTTTCTTTAAAATAGGCGCTAAAGCCAGTAATGCCCAGGCTTCAGGGGAATATACTAATATTATCAATTTTGCTACTGTAGCCAATGTAGTAGCTACTAGTTATGTAATAAATTTCAATAATGGTGTAGGCGCTACTGGTATGCCGGAAATTAATCCTATTTCTGGTGCTACTACAGTAGATGTTGATATACCTTTAGGTTCTGGCGTGAGCCATGTGGCTGCTCCCACCAAAGAAGGATACACCTTTATGGGTTGGTGTACGACGCAGACTACTAATGATGCCTGTAATGGTAATGTCTACCAGACTAATGAATCTTACCCGTTGGCCAGTATAGGCAATATTGGCAATCAGCCATTGGCGATTGACTTATATGCGATGTGGAAGCCTTTGATGACGATAGATGATTTAGCTTACATGCAGGATTTCAGTGATTTGTCTAATGAGGAAAAGGCGGCAGTGAAAGGTTCTATGGTGGAAGAAAGTTCCTATACTTTAGAAGATAGCCGTGATGGTCAAAACTATACCGTCGCTAAATTGAAGGATGGTAGAATTTGGATGACTAAAAATCTCAATTTGGCAGGAGGCACTATTTTAACGTCAGATAAAACAGATTTTGAAGCTACTTATACTATTCCCAATACTCAAGGTTGGCAAGATGATGGCGCTTTGCCGGAATCTAATAGCAAAGGATTTAGTCAGGACAACTATGCCTATGTGTATAATAGCGGCAATACTACTGATTGCGGCGCCAGTGGGCAAAATATTCCTTGCTTCTCATATTACTCATGGGATGCTGCTACGTTAGGTTCTGGCAGAACTATTTCTACAAATGACGCTGATGCTCCGTATAGTATTTGTCCTAAAGGGTGGAAATTACCCACGTCTAGAGGCGAAGTGGCGGTGGCGGATAGTTCAGACCTTTATCAATTAGCAGTGGTATACGGAATGAATCCGAAGGATTTGAGTGAAAATACGGCAAATTTCTATAGCAATGCCGGACCTAGAACTGCAGCGAATTTTCTGTTGGGCGGTGATTATATTAGTACTGGTTTTCGTGCTGGTGGCAGTTGGGGTAATTATTGGTCGGCTACTGTTTCAAATACCAATCAAGCCAGATACCTAACGTTTAGCTCGTCGCAGGTACGTTCTCAAGCGCCTGCAAATCGCAGAAATGGGCTTTCGGTTCGATGTTTAGTGAAATAGGTCGGGATTAATTTTGAAATAGCGAGCACTGCTAGTAGAACGGAGTTCCCCTAGTCGAGATGCGGTCTAGAACGTGCGGATTTTGTCAAAGGGGAAGAGGCGGAGGATGACTGGGCCGATTACGCGGCAATAAGGGATAGTGCCAAGGCCATTACGCGAATCCCAAGAATTGGAGCCTTCGCGGTTGTCGCCAGAGACAAAGAGTTCGCCTTCGGGCACGGTAGTGTCTACTTCGCCTGAGGTGTGCTCTTTGGGGCCATCGGTGTCGGAAGTGCGCCAGGCGGTATCATAGACGAAGCCGTCGGGGTGTTCTTCGTTATATATAGTCATTACGCCGTCTTTCACGGTGACACGTTCGCCAGGGAAGGCAATGACGCGCTTAATAATGTATTGATCGCTAATGTTGGATGGTACCGAGCAAGTGACAGGATGTTCTATACCCTGGGCTTTATATTCGGCAACTTTAGTTTCGTCTTCATTTAAAAATACAATGATTTGCCCGCGCTCTGGCACGTATTCGTTGCCGGTGAAGTGGGCCCAGGAGACAGCGGCGCGGTTTACTATCACGCGATCGTCTTGATGTAAGGTGTTTTCCATACTACCACCTACTACATTGTAAGAACGGTAAATGTAGGTGTTTAGAAACATAGTGCCCAGTACAATGGCGCCGATAAACACGGCTAAGCTTAAAATATCTTTCAAAAGTGGATGTTTTTGGAAAAAAGTTGGTTCCATTGCACTATTATACCATTTTTAAGTTTAATTTAAAATAAGTGTTATAATATAAAAGTATGGCAGATTATGTATTAGCTAGAAAATCGCGCAACATTGCCAGTAATATGGTGCATATTTTCTTGAATATTTTGCTGGGAGTAGGTTCCGTATTAGTGACAGTGCTATCCGCTAGCCCTCTACTTGGGTTACTGCTAGTGCTACTTTCTAAATGGCGGGTGTTTGCGGTGCGGGGGCGATATTTGTGGCTAAATATCAAGTCTAACTTGGTGGATATGATAGTGGGCGTGAGCGTAGTGTTACTTACTTATTACGCGGGGGCATCGCTAATGCCGGTGGATATACTACTTGCGATATTTTACTGTGCGTGGCTATTGTTTATCAAGCCAATGTCATCGGAAAAGGCAACTTTGGCGCAATCTTTAATTGCGGTATTTTTAGGGATGAGTGCAGCGGCAATAATGGCGGCAAATTTAGATGCTATAGTAATAGTACTAGTAGCGTTTTTGGTGGGGTATGCGGCCAGCCGACACGTACTAGTGCAAAGTAGTGATAAAGATTTTACTTTGACGACTTTAGTGTGTGGGTTGGTATTTGCTGAAGTGGCGTGGCTGTGTCAAAGTTGGGCGATAATTTACACGTTTGGTGAGAGCGGGATACGTATTCCGCAGATTGCGATAATTTTGACGATTTTTGCCTTTGTGTATAATTATGCGCGGCAGGCAATGGTAAAGTATCAGGACGATTTTAGGTTTAAACATATTTTGGGCCCGGTGGTATTTGGGGTAGTGCTGGTAGGCATCATCGTGTTATGGTTTAGTAATCCAATATTTAATATTTAAGGAGGTAAAATGGACGAAAAGGGTAAAAATTTTGAAGCAGAAAATAAAATTCCAGAAGACAACGGGGGAGATGAGGTGAAGGAAACGCCTGTTAATGTTCCGAAAGACGAGCAGAGTTCCGATGAAAAGTGTTGCGATATGAAGAAAAAATGTTGCTGCAAAACCGGCAATAGTGCAGCGATAGCGATATCTGTACTGGCATTAGCACTCGGTGCTGGTGGGCTAGGGTTTGGCTTGATGGCTTACCAAAAAACTAGTACGCCTTTAACTTTTCTAAATAGTGGGGCAGATGGAAATTCGGCGAATTTTGTGGAAGGCTCGATTGCGGAAATTGCGGATAAGGTGTCGGCTAGTGTGGTATCGATAGTTACCTCTACTAAAACAACGAATTTCTTTGGGCAGGATTATGAATCTGCCGCGGCCGGTACAGGAATAATCGTAACGAGTGATGGGTATATTTTGACCAATAAGCACGTGATTAATGGCGCTACGAGTATAACGGTGGTGCTAGACGATGGCACTACCTACGAAGATGTAGAGTTAGTGGCGACGGATCCGCTAAATGATGTGGCATTTTTGAAGATCAAAGACGTATCAGGTCTGGCCGCGGCGACTTTGGGCGATTCCAAAACCTTAAGCGTAGGTCAGCAAGTGATGGCAATAGGTAATGCATTGGGGCAATATCAAAACACCGTGACGGTAGGCGTAGTATCTGGGTTAGGACGATCAATAACGGCATCTGATGGCAGTGGCTATAATGCTGAAACTCTTAACGACATGATTCAAACTGATGCGGCGATTAACTCAGGGAATTCTGGTGGACCTTTGGTGAATGCGGCGGGGGAAGTAATTGGTATTAATACTGCTACATCTACTTCGGCGGAGAATATGGGGTTTGCGATACCGATTTCGTCTGTAAAAGGTATGTTGAAACAACTAGTTGAAACTGGCAAAGCAGAGCGTACATATTTAGGTGTTTATTCAGCGGAAATTACGCCGGAAGTAGCAAAGGCCTATAATCTGCCGGTGAATTCGGGCGCATATCTATATAGTTCTTCTACCTATTCGGCGATTGTAAAGGATAGTCCGGCGGCCAAGGCTGGTTTGAAGGATAAAGATATAGTAACTAAGGTAAATGGCGTTGAAGTAGGGAAGGCTGGAACTTTGGCAGATTTGATTGGCGAATATAAACCGGGCGATACGGTGCAGTTAACTGTAATTCGTGAAGGAAATGAGATTGCGGTGAATGTGACACTAGAGGGGTATAAGAAGTAATATCGACAACCAAACAATACCTTCCAGGACACACAACTTCGTACGTTTCACGAGCAAGGGCGTTCGCCCGAGTTTACGGTCCTGGAAGGTTTTTTGGTTGTCTAAAAACTAATATAAAACCCCTAGTTTCTATTAGTTCATATTTACTGCGGGCGTAGCTGACGATTTCATCGTGTTGGCAGGGGTCGGCTTCGAGGATGAGGTATTTGGAATTTACTGTGTCTATTAATTCTTTGATAAGTTTTAGACCGTGATCTTCGGCATATAGAGCAACAAATGGTTCGTGAGACAAGGCCTCCTTATCTAGCCAATCCCAGTTTTCATCTACATAGGGGAGATTGGCTACTATTATATCAGGGGTAGTCTTCACATTTTTGCATAAGTGTGATATAATGAAAGATATAGGGGCGCCGTGTTTTGCGGCGTTTTTTTGTGCAATTTTGAGGGCTTTTTCAGAGATATCGGTGGCGTAAACTTCTGCTTCAGGGAGTTCTTTTTTGATAGTGATAGCGATGCAACCGGAACCGGTACCTACGTCTAAAATTACGGGGTTTTCTGGTAATACTCTGGGCGCGGGTTTAACGCCTGGAAGATAGGGTTTGCCGGCCAAGTTTAATATCGCGTCGATAATTTGTTCCGTTTCGGGGCGAGGAATGAGAACGTCTGGCGTAACCAAAAAATCACGTCCGTAAAAATCTTGGTAACCGTTTTTATAGGCTTTCGGTAAGGGCGCGCTCATTTTTGGTGAGTTCTTTGATGAGATCTTCAATGTCGCCGTCCATTACAGCAGGGATGTTGCTACGGGAATAGTGGATACGGTGGTCGGTGACGCGGTCTTGCGGGAAGTTGTAGGTGCGGATTTTTTCGCTGCGATCACCGGTACCGATGAGGGATTTTCGTGCCTCGGAGGCATTCTTAAGTTCTTCCTCTTTCTTTTTTTCTAATAGACGGGAACGCAGAATATTCATAGCCTTGATGCGGTTTTGCTGCTGGCTACGCTCGTCTTGCATGGCTACTACTAAGCCGGTAGGCAGGTGGGTAATGCGCACGGCAGAATCGGTAGTGTTGACACCCTGACCGCCGTGGCCACCAGAGCGATAGATGTCGATACGTAAATCTTCTGGGTTAATTTCGAGGTCTTCTTCGGCAGCTTCGGGGAGGACAGCTACAGTAGCAGTAGAGGTATGAATACGGCCCTGAGATTCGGTAACCGGTACGCGTTGCACACGATGTACGCCGCCTTCGAATTTAAGTTGACCGTAAGC
This sequence comes from Candidatus Saccharimonadota bacterium, assembly GCA_017421325.1. GTDB lineage: Bacteria > Patescibacteriota > Saccharimonadia > Saccharimonadales > Saccharimonadaceae > Nanosyncoccus. The sequence goes on along the minus strand of JAFOJO010000005.1, from coordinate 4,510 downwards.
GTTGTCGCCTGATACTTTAAAAATAACTTCTTTCATGCCACCGGCTTCATTCTCGTTTTTAGAAATAAGTTCAGATTTTAGACTATGATTTTCGGCGTATTTCAGATACATGCGATAGAGTTCGCCTGCAAAAAGACTAGCCTCGTCACCACCAGCGCCAGCACGGATTTCAATAATGGCGGGTTTGTCATCCGCTGGGTCACGGGGAATTAAAAGCTCCTCAAGTTTTTCTTTGTTTTCTGCGATTGTTTTTTTAAGATTTTTGATATCTTCTTTGGCGATATCACCAAGCTCTGGGTCATTAGCTAATTCTTCAGCTTCTTTGAGATTTGCTTCATCTTGGACGATTTTTGTGTTTAGGTCGACAATTTCGCGCAGTAAACTGGCGCGCTTAGACTTAGCGGCAAAACTTGGATCCGAAAAAGCATCTGGGCGAGCCAAAAAAGTTTCAATATCTGTAAGTTCGGTTTTAATTTTTGATAAATCCATGGTATAATTGTAGCATACTTTATCGGTTTTAGTGATATGGATCTTTAGCTCAGTTGGCTAGAGCGTACGATTCACATTCGTAAGGTCACTGGTTCGAGCCCAGTAAGATCCACCAGATTTTATACAATTCGGCATTTTCGCCGATTTTTTAGTAGTAAAATTCTGTTAAGTATCTTATAGGTTCTAGGGTGCAATTTTGTACCGATTTTGCACAAAAAATGGGGCAAAAACTGCCGTTCTATCCCTATTAATTCGTCTGTTAATACCCTGATCTAGTCGGCGCTAAAGTATAGCTATTGCTATTGCGATGATTAAAAATCCTACAGGTCTTAATATCAAACTAATTATTGCAAGTTTACGCTTGCTAGTTTTTAAACCAATAATTCCACAAACCAACCATAGCAAAAAAACAAGAAATCCAATTGTCATATAGTAAACGGCAAGTGTCAATGCAAAAGCGTCACCACCACCAGGTTTATTCACAGAATCGCCAAAAGCAATTAAGCAATATATCATAAATATCAGCGGAATAGGTGAACAAACAAGTGATATGATAGCACTAAATTTTGACGACCATTGCGAAGTAAATAATGCAGGCTTTTTAGATATTCCTTTTAGTCTTAATAGCTGGACTATCGATAAGATTATGACAATAATAAGTGAAATATGTGCCAAAATAAAAGACCATAAATCCTTTTGATCACTGAATAAAAACATTCTGATAATATCAAAGACTATAATAATTGTAAAGACAATTAAAATTGCTAAATACGTCTTTTTACTACTAAAAATTCTTCCCAAAAACCTAGTTTTCTTGTTACCATCTATTAGTTTTATTGGTGTTTCGGTGCTTGAATCTTGTTCCATAATTTCTCTTTTACAATATACTCATGTCTCCATTATAGCATAATTCAGTTTAGCCTCTATATCTTCCCTATAGATTGTTAATGTCTGCCCAATTCGCCCCCACCATTCAGGTTGTAAAATAATTTTTAACTATTTTGTAGTCTGTAAATGTCTGTTAAATCCCTTACTAAAATAGAGGGCTATTTTTATGTCATTTTTGCGACAAAAACATGCCAAAAATTATCTTTTACCTCTATAATTTTACCCGTTAAATCCCCTGCAATTTGCTACACAAATTAGTCGTCAGACTTAAGCTCAGTTCCACCCCATTCTACAACCGTGAATCCTTCGCGTTCTGGAGCAGGCTCGAGCATTTGCTCTTCTATATTTTTATATTCGTCCAAACCTTTAAAAATCATTCTAACCCGAATAATAGTGTCTGGTTGTATAGAAAATTCAAGTGGCATTTCTGAATTAATTTCTTCCTCTGTCGCAAAATAAATATAGTTATATTTGTTTGCCTCGAGCTTAGGTAGCCAATATACTATAAATTCTTCTTTTTCACGATAATTTAATCCTAGAATTTCCAGTTTTTCCTCTAAGAAATTAGCTACATCTTCGCTTTTTACTACAAAACCAGTAGCTAGATCTAATTTACTGGTGTCTCTTTCTCCTTCCCAATATAACGAATACAATTTATTTCCACTAGATTTATCGATTAAATCACCATTAGGATAAGCTGTAATATCCCATCCGTTGTTGTACTCTGGATAACTAATGGTTATTCTTTCTGGTGCCCCCAGTCGTACCGTTACGTCTATCTCATTTTCTGGATAGAGATAGATAATTGGTTTCAAAACTACATCCGGATCGCTATAGCAACCGCACGCCATTTCTCCGTCGCCCAACGGCCCACATACTCTATATTTGCCTGCAGAACAAGAGTCATCGCCAAGGTCGGCGGTAGCTGCAAGCACTCCAACCACGATGCCAGCAACAGCAATAATGCCAACCATTATCCCGGCAACAATTAACCATGTCTTTGTTTTATTACTCTTCTTCTGCTCAACTAAGCTTTGATTTTCTACCTGTTTTTCGCTGTCTAAATCGTTACCTTTAAGTGTAACATCTGTTTCTTGAGTTGAATTATTTTCTTCCATATATATTATTGTAACATAAGTGTCTTATATCACATTTATCAAAACCGTATGTACGTTTGTAGTTTTTTGCGTATATCTTCATTGTATATTGTTAAAACTTGGTTAATTAAGCCCCACCAAGCGGGTTATAAAATAATTTTCAACTATTCTATAACCTATAAACATCCGTTAAATCCCTCGTAAAAATAGAGGGCTATTTTTATGTCATTTTTGTGACAAAAACATACCAAAAACCGCAATTTACCTCTATAATTTTTCTGTTAAATCCTCTCTTCCGGCTAATGCCAAATTCGCAAGCTCTTCAGCGACTTTGCATTTTTGCTCGTAATCATAGCCGTTTTGCTCTAAAGCGCGACTTTTATTAAAGCTAAATAGGTTATCAAGTTTTCCAACAATCGTGCCAGCATAAAGATTTGCCAATTCTTTTTTGTCGTATGAGTCATCGATCTTCATGCCGTCTAAATCAAATAAATAAAGTCTAATCTCTTGTCCATTGATGCCGAACGAAAGACTGTCACGATTTAGCAAAATTCCTGTTTTAACTAGAGTCCTTATGTCTTTGATAACTGAGCCCAAGCTTATCGGAATCTCTTCTGGCGATTCAATGAAATCTAGCGGCCCATTATTCCAGGTTGACGATCCGTCTTTTCCGTCAAAAACCTTAAACGGCAACTGAGAAAAAGGCATTTGTACTAGACACTCAGTTTCTTCTCCATTTAAGGTAAAACTCCTCATTTCGCAAAGCGGGTTAACCAATAAGCCCTTTTCTTTTAAAAAAGCCGTCCTTTCTGGTTCCTTTTTCACTTCAGACCATTTTTGGTCGCGAATTTCGCGAGAGTCAATGAAGTTGGGGACGGAGATAGCGACGTTCGCGCCATTTAGGACGGCTTCATAAACACTTTTCGTCCCACCTTCACCCAATTTTCCCATTATACTCAGATTTTCGCCGGCAAAGCTTATTTCCGGATAATCATTAATGTTGTTTATATGTTCATAATTCCTCATACATCATATATTATATCAAAAAGCCATCTAGAAATCTAACTAGCCTATCTTAACATCGTATTTTTCCAGTAAGCCCTCATTATATACTGTTAAAACCTGGTTAATTGTGCCCCACCAGATTTTATATGAGTCGGCATTTTGGCCGATTTTTTAGTAGTAAATTTCTGTTAAGTACCCTGCAAATTCTAGGGTGCTATCTTGCGCCGATTCTGCATGAAAAATGGGACAAAAGGTGCATTTTTACCCCTATAAAATCGTCTGTTAATACCCTAAATAATTATTTAGTACAAGTCACGCCTTCTTAGATTCTAGGTATGCTTTTATAAATTTCTCAGACGGGGAATAAAGATTATCTGGTAGTTTATCCAGTGAAAACCATCGCCATTCATCTTCGCTCTCCGGCTCCATAACCTTAAGCTTGCCACTGAACTCCCTAGCAATTACGTGCATAGTAATATAATGTCTATCTGGTTGAATATCATCTGCTGCACCAAATAATTCTAGTTTATCAATATCTAAATTAGTTTCTTCCTTAACTTCCCGTTTTGCGCCCTCAAAAAACGTTTCGTCATATTCTTGTTTTCCTCCAGGAAGAGTCCAACAGTCTGTTTCATATATGCCACCAGTATCTTTTTTATTGGTAGCTCGATGCCCCAATAAGATTTTGTCATCATCAAGGAGCACTACTCCAATTCCAATTTTAATAATATCTTGCATAGTAGTCTTCACTTATATTAGTTTAATTGTACCACGTTCACAATCCAACTTCGCCTGCAAATCTTCTCTATACAATGTCAATGCCTGCCCAATTCGCCCCCACCAGCTAAGCTGATAATTTTTTATTATGAGATATAAAAAAGGCCGAGCGAAATTACTCGACCTTTTTTTGGAGAAAATGGTTATGCAATGATGACCCCGTCGTCACCTTCGATCAGCTCGCCGATAATGGAGGCATTAACATCGGACGCCTTAAGCGACTGAATTGCCGTATCTGCGTATTCCTGAGGAAC
>JAFOJO010000036.1 GCA_017421325.1 Candidatus Saccharimonadota bacterium | reverse complement strand
TCCCGGCGTCAACGGCGACTACTGGTCTAGTACGGTTAGCAGTAGTACCAACGCTTACTACCTGCGCTTTAATGGTACTGATATCTACCCAGCCCGTAACTACAGCAGGTACAACGGGAGGTCTGTACGCTGTGTTGCTCGATAGCCTCTAGCATAAATCACAATATTATGTTATAATATAAATAATCTTACCGAAAGGGGTGCATTACATGCACGATTGTACATTTTTAATCTGGGTTATTCCCGCAGCGAGCGCACTGATTTTTGCAGTTATTACCGGCTGGATCAACATCTACGCCCCCAATAAGGGCAATGACGAATCCGCCATTCATAATTGGCAAAGGCTCATCGTAAAAGAGCGCCTGAAGATGTGGAAAATCTCCACTATCTTCACAGTCGCTACGATCATTACGGCGGGGCTTTTCCTCTACTGGACATTTTCTACCGAAAAGCTCAGTTTCAGTAGCCCCACATCCGGAGCCAACGCAGTCTGTGCCATAGCCTTAGTTATCTTCAGCGCAGCAGTCATCATTGCATTTCTCAACTTCATCTATGTTATTGCTGGCTCGATACACGAATCAATCATTGAAAGGCAGTACTCAAAAATCTACCAAACAAAGCTCATCACCACACGTCAATAACCCCAAACCCCCGCTCACACAGCGGGGGTTTAAACTACCCAGAAAACTGACCCAATTACACTTTATTTATCACTGGTATCACTATCGGCGTATGCCCAGTCGCATCAAAGAGAATATGTGTAATATCTTCCTTAATTTCTTCTTTCAATACTTTCATCTCTGGATCCGTCGCAATAGATTTATCCGTCTTTTGCCGTAGATAATGCCGTATCTTTCCAATCAATTCCTCCGAATTATCTAGGTAAATAAACGCCCGCGACACAATATCTGGCGTTTTCATCAAATGCCCAGTCTTCTTGCTAAGCGTCAATACTATCACAAAAATCCCCTCGCGCGAAATATGAATTCTATCTTTCACCACTGCTTCGTGCACCGGTTGATCCGCATCATCATACAGCTTATTCCCCACATGTATCCGTCCGCATTTACGAATTTTCTTATCCGGCATCAATTCCACCACGTCGCCATCATCCGCAATCATAATCCGATCTTTCGCAATACCAATCACGTTTTCCGCCATCTCGGCATTATGTTCTAGCATGTAAAATTCACCATGGTACGGCATGTAGTTCAACGGTCGCATCCGCGTCACAAATTCTACATGATCCTCATAATATGCGTGCCCAGACAAATGCAGGGGCCCAATATTTGTCAAATGCGTTTTGCCATTTTGGATCACCTGCGCCCCTTCACGGAGTAGCCCATCCACCGTATTCACCACATGCGGCTCATTCCCTGGGATCGGGTTAGAAGAAAACACAATCGTATCAGTAGATTTAATCTTAATGTATTTATGTGCCCCTGTCACCATCCGGTTTAACACCGCATTTAGCTCCCCCTGGCTACCTGTACACACGATACATACTTTTTCATCCGGCATTTTTATGATGTCTTCCATTTTTACAATCGTATCTTTTGGCACCTTGATAGACTTCGCTCTTAGGGCCACCTCTACGTTATTAATCATAGAGAAGCCGCTAAATGCCACCTTGCGCCCACGCTTTGCTGCCTCTTTCAAAATCAATTCAATTCGAAGTATCTGTGAAGAAAAACACGAAATAATCACCCTGCCATTCACATAGTGATCCATCACTCGGCCCAGATTCTCACCCACATCATATTCTGAATGTGGATGTCGCCCCGGCGAATCTATATTAGTAGATTCGTTCAGCATCAAAGTAATACCCTCTTTCGCTACTATTTCATCTAGTCGTTCATAGTCCGTCTGGATACCCATCGGCCGCTCTTCGTGACGCCAGTCACCAGATAGATAAATCACCCCATTTGGCGTCCGCACCACTATCGCCGCATTGCCCGGGATTGAGTGCAAAGTATGGACAAATTCTACGCTCATATGTTCTGAGACCTGGATTTTCTCATGCTTAAACGGATCCACCACCACATAATTCATATCTGGCTCATCCTGTAGTTCACTCATTTGCCGCTTAATCATCCCAATCGTAAAATCCGTAGCGTAAATCGGTGTCAATGGACTAAATTTCGGTAATAAATGTTTGCACGCCCCAATATGGTCTAGATGCGCATGCGTAAAGCAAATCGCTTTCACCTTATCACGGTTATCTTCCAGGTATTTTATATCTGGGATCATATAGTTCACCCCAGGATAATCCTCCCCAGCAAACAACACCCCCATGTCCACCACTATCATCTCTGATTTATATTCAATCAGAGTCATATTTTTACCAATACCAAACTCACCCAATCCACCAATCGGAATCACCCGCACCGCTTCTGGATCTGGCCGCGCCGATTTTAGCTGCGCATTCGTCACCTGCGCGCCATTATAGCCATTATAACGCGATTTATTTACTGGCACCCCTATAATATGCTGCGTAGCCTGGGCATTTACATCTTGAGAGAGCATCCTCTGGTGATGCACCATTTCGCCCTTACGCGTACTTACCGATAAATTCACCTTGCGCTTTTCTGCTTCTGTTTTAGTGGCTTTTACTGCTTTTTTACCACCTTTTGCAGCTTTTGCATTAACATTTTTGCCATCAGAGCCATTTTTTGCCCCTTTTCCGGCGTTTTTAGCTTTCTTAGGGTTATTGCCCACTAATTTTGCATCCTTGCCCCCTGGCGCAAAATTAGAGTTAAAATTGCGTCCTTGCATCTCCTCAAACTGTTTCTTGATATCTGGCAACCTCTCGGCCCTAGATCTCAAGAGGCGTGCACGACGCTCCTCTTCTCTTAAATTCATAATTTTCCTTTTTTATTACAAGTAAATTCGCTATCTCTATTATAACAAACCTCTTGCACTTTTTCAAGTTTTTGCTATAATAAGAATATACAGATTTGACCGACCTTTGAGATAAGGGCGGTTTTTTAGTTTAATTAACATTGTTGTTTATTGATGGGTGACCGAAACCTATTTTCTCGGTATCATAAAATGATTTGAAATTTTTACACGTATATTCCAGACGGCGCCGAGAAAGTTACCCGTAAGGGTAATCTTTCCCGGACGTCCTGTGTATGACGTGCTAAAAATTTCAAGTCCCGATACCGAAAAATAGGTTCGGACAGGCCCCACCAAATCACAACAAGAAAGGAAACATGGAAAATCTAGATCTCAAACAAATGTCTGCCATGGTAGATATCATCGCGGAAGAAAAGGGTCTCCCTAAAGAAACCGTGCTAGGCGTTATCGAGCAAGCCATCGCTGCCGCTTGGCGCAAAGACAATGGTGATCGCGAAATGAACGTTCGCGCCATCTTAAACACCCAATCTGGCGAAGCCGACGTCTATGTGGCTCGCGAAGTTATAGAAGATGGTGTTGGTTACAATCCTTCCACCGAAATCCCTCTAGAAGAAGCCAAAAAAGAAAATAAAGACGTCAAACTCGGTGACATTGTCGAAGAAAAATCCAAAGTTACCACTTTTGGTCGCGTTGCCGCCATGACTGCCAAGCAGGTAGTCGTTCAGCGTCTTCGCGAAGCCGAAAACGATGCAGTATTAGCTGCCTTCGAAGACAAAATCGGCACCGTCGTCACCGGTACCGTCGCCCGTGTCGAGCCTAAGCTCGTACGTATCGACCTCGGCCGCGCCTCCGGCATCATGCCTCGTAGCGAGCAAATCGATGGCGAATATTACACCGTAGGTAGCCGCATCAAGGTTTACATCAAAAATATCGAACGCGGTGACCGTGGCGCACAACTTATCCTTTCTCGTGGCAATGCCGAATTTGTCGAATATCTCTTCCGTCAAGAGGTTCCAGAGCTAGAAAATGGCACTGTCGAAATCCGTGGCATTGCTCGTGAAGCTGGCCGCCGCACCAAAATTGCCGTTATGTCTACCGTCCCTGGCGTAGATCCAGTTGGCACCTTCGTGGGTGGTCGCGGCATTCGCGTCCAAGCCGTCATGAATGAAATCGGCGACAAAGAAAAAATCGATGTCATCACCTGGAGCGACAACGCTTCCGAATACATCCGTGAAGCCTTAAGCCCAGCCGAAGTCATCAAAGTAGATATCAACGGCAAAAAAGCCAAAGTCTACGTTTCCGAAGACCAGCAATCTATTGCTATCGGCAAGCAAGGTCAAAATGTTCGCCTAGCTTCCAAGCTCACCGGCTTTGATATCGATATCGAACTCCAAAAAGCCACTGCCAAGAAGAAAAAGAAGAATGTAGAAGATTCTTTGCTCTCCGCTATTGAAGAAACCAGCGAAGAAGCGGAAGCTCCTGCCGAAACCCCAGTCGAGCAAGCAGAAGACAAAGCCGAACAAGCAGAAGACACAGCTGAAAAAGCTACCGAATCCGCCCTCGGCGAAACTAGCGAAGAATAAGTCTTTTCGACACAATCAACCCAAATACCCACCGCCTAGTCGGTGGGTACTTATTTAATATTCAATACCAGATCCAGTATACCCGTCCAGTAATTCTTCCCTAGACTTATATTCCACCACCGACCCCACGCCTAAATTCTTCGCAAACCCCAAGATAAATTCCGGTTTCAAAATAGAATAACCGGAGTCATTGTGATCATACACTCTATCTATCATCCCATCTTTGATTTCGCCAGTAGAATCAACATATTCGCTAGGTATTGCCACCAATATTGCCCCAGTAGACCCTTTATATGAACCTTTTATCTGCATCACTGCATGGAACATGTTCGGACAAAAAGACACAGTTTTACTGACTGGCGGGTCCTTCCGGAACGCCCCACTAGAAGCGTCCCCCAAATTTATCAGCCCTTCTTTTAAAATAGCGTTCAAGACATCATCTTGTTCATAATTGGCACCTCTAATTGCATACGAGTGATGTACCCCAAATTGATAATCTGGATCATTCACATATTTTTCTACCATCTTGCCTAATTCCATCGGTATTTCAACCCCTACTTCATCCCAATGTTTATAAATACCTTCCCAAAACTTCCTATCTTTTCTGGTTCTACCAAGCACCTCCGCATGACCAGTCAAATGGTAATATTTACCTTCTGTCTTTTCCCCCACAGATTTTCGTTTCAACAGATTGCGTGCTTTTTTAAGATGGTCTGCCCAACTCATCTTTTCTCTCTCTTTAGTCAACTCTTCAAAACCACTCTCTCGCTCTGCCCCAGAATTCAATCTATTTTTATCTTCCATATCTTGTATTATAGCAAAAACCCACCCTTTCGGGTAGATTTATTGATAATTTGGCACCTTCCTAGTTTCCCGCAAAGCAGTATAAGCGGCTTTTGCTGTGGCTTGACGTATGTATTCGAAATGGCCACACGTATTTTCAACAACGAAAAAATCACCCCTCTCGGAGTGATTCTTCATAATTTGGCACCTTCCTAGTTTCCCGCAGAGCAGTATAATCGGCGCTACTGGGCTTGACTTCTGTGTTCGGAATGGGAACAGGTATTTCCCCAGCGCTATGGGCACCAAATCGTAATAACGGCGTCAACTATTATTACTATTGATGTCCATAAGGTGAGCCAAAGATTTTAAATGACGTCACGGTGTATACAAACACCGGTTGCTAGCCAAGTCTCCCATGTTCTCGCCGTAAATTCTCACCGCGTCGCCGCAAAGGCAAAAATTATAATGAGAACATGGAACATAAAAAGGCGATGGACCTATTAGTACGCTTCGGCTCCATACATTACTGTACTTCCACCTTGCGCCTATCAACCAGATCTTCTTTCTGGAGTCTCCTAGGGAATTCTTATCTTGGAGTGGGCTTCGCGCTTAATATGCTTTCAGCGCTTATCTCTTCCGAACATAGCTACCCGG
>JAFOJO010000035.1 GCA_017421325.1 Candidatus Saccharimonadota bacterium | reverse complement strand
TCTTGTATCATTGCTGGTGGTATTAGATGTGTAGTAATATGTATCACCGCCTTCGGCCGAGTATGGCGTGGTGTAGTTATTGGTTGGCCAAGCAGATGGTTTAACTGAATTGCCATAAATATAGTAATTAGACGTAATAGCGGTAGACACTGGAGTCCAAGTCCAGACGCCGTCTTGTTCTGTATAGCCATCTGTATAGATACCACTACCGGATACAGTAGTGCTGATGTCTGTATTATTGGAATTGAGTGGACCAGTGTTGCCTATACTTAAATCTAGATTACTGGTCATCCAACAGTGTCCATCCTTCAGTTTGGCCACCCAGTAAAGTTTATTGTCTCTAGTGTCTACTAATTGTGTGGCGGTTGTTTCTCCATCTCCAGATACAGAGTTACATATTTCCGTGCTCATATTTTGCATAGCAAAGTATGAACCAGTTTCATCCTGATATGCGGGTTGAATACCATGGCTAACAAATGCTGCCTCCAAGTTGGTAAGAGTTGGCTTATTATTGTTTGGATGCACTAGCATATACTTCACTTGCCCATTATAAGTACCAGCATACTGTGATGATGATGTATATACGGCATAGGTGGTAGTAAAGGAAGAGCCTTTAATCATATCAGTAGCTCTTGCTGGAAGTGATGCTACTTTAGTCCACTTATCTGGGACTATGCCGTATATACCATCATAGTCTAATGTAATAGTAGGTGGAGTAAGTGATGGATCATCTTTTAGGTTATTTAGACTCATAGCCCAGTTAGAAGTAGTACCAGATTGTGCTGTGCCTGACACTATATTAAAGTTAGAGTTTTCAGTATTAACTAGTTTATTATTACCCTCTTCATTATTACTATACCCATTAGCATAGATACTATAGCCATTACCATCATTGCATAGTGTAGTGATGGTAGTTTGTCCTATACCATCTACATAAGTGCCATTAATTAATTCTGCATTATGACTTTCATCTACTACACTGCTTAATGTACATGATGATGAGATATTAAATGAGAGGGTGTCCGTAGAGGAACCGGAACCATTATTGGATGCGTCTGCGGAAATGTGGAGAGAAGATAAGATAATGGCAGAAATGATAACTAGGGGAATACTAATAATTAATACATTGCGGGAAGTGTGGTAGAAGAAGGCGGTATAACCAATGTTAGCAGTAGCATTTATTGAGTCAAACGTTTTGGCTTTATTACTTTCTGCTTTTATTTTAGACTTTGTGGTTCTATAACTCATATGCATCACCTTGTATTATTTATTAGTTAATACCTTATCTTTGTGGTGCCACTTTACGTAAACGGGGTAGTCATACAAAAATGGCACCGCAAGGGGTGCAACATTTTACTATTTCACCAAAGCAGGTTCCACGGTAAATGACCTTACGATGCCATGTCTCCGTGGAATACTAAGATACTATAAAAATCTGCTTTTGATATTAAATAATAAAATGTTGCACCTTTATTATACCACGCTAATGATTTTCGTGGTATAGTTTCGTAATACAAAAAGAGAGCCTCTAGGCGTTTCTGTCCAGGAAAGGCGATATAACAATGATGGTTGTAGAGTAAAAAAATAAGACTCTCTGGGGGCCTTTTCCATGGCTAGGCCGGTAGGATTAGGTGTGCTAACGCACACCTTCCGTTCCTCCTTGCTCAAAAAATCGCGAGCAAGCTCTCGATTTTTATTCGCTTCGTCGTCCGGTCGAACCTTTGGTTCTCATCCTGCCACCACAGTCACGGAAACAAAATAAGCCCTTCGGGCTCATTTTCTTTCCGTGGCTAGGCCGGTAGGATTCGAACCTACGAATGCTGGGACCAAAAACCAGAGCCTTACCACTTGGCGACGGCCTAATCTTTTGTATTTTACCATGGAATAGCTAATCAGTAAATTCTTGACTTTTTTGGTAAAGTATGCTATAATTAGAGATGCATTGATTTAAGACTGTGAAAGGGGATTAACCTGTTTCAAAATACCGCCACCCCAAGGGGTGGTATTTTGATGGTTGGCAGTGGTATAATGGGGGGTATGATAAAGGTTATTGCTGGGGGGAAGAAGAATACAGGATGGGTGGCAGAGGCGTGCACCGAATACGAAAAGCGGCTACGCAAACCTTTTGATATTGCATGGAATTTTATGCCGGAGGATAAACTGGATAAATATTTGAGTGAATGGCCGTTTACGGGTCGGGATTTTGTGATCTGTTGTGATGAGCGCGGAGAAAATATATCATCAGGTGAATTTTCGGCTAAGTTGGATAAGGCATTTGCTGCTTCGCGCGAAGTGGTGGTACTGATAGGCGGAGCGTATGGATTTAATGATATCGTGCGAGAGAAGGCGGATTTTGTGTGGAGTTTTTCGAAACTAGTGTATCCACATGGGATAGCACGAATAGTGTGCACAGAACAGATATATCGGGCGTCACAAATTATTCAAAATAGACCTTACCATCATGAATAAAATAATATATTTCTGAAGCTCGGACTTGTTTGGCTTGTAATTTATACAACATAGGGCAAGAAAAAATGTCTTTAGTCGCTACGCTAGGGACATTTTTTCATTGCTAAGTTGTATAAATTACGCCAAACAAATCTGGTCTAAATCTCATTATGCTTCAGAAATATATTATTTTATTCATCCTATGATATAATTAAGATATGAAAATATTGGGGATTGAGACGAGTTGTGATGAAACGGCAGCGGCCGTAGTAGAGGATGGTGTCAAAATTCTATCCAATGTAGTGGTTTCGCAGATAGATATTTTTGCGGAATATGGCGGGGTGATACCAGAAGTGGCGGCGAGAAGCCACCTAGAAGCGATGATGCCAGTGGTGAATAAGGCGCTCTCTGATGCGGGATGTACCTGGGGGGATATAGATGCAATAGCAGTGACGCATGCACCGGGATTGCTTGGCTCCCTATTAATTGGCACACTAACAGCTAGGACGCTGGCGATTTTGCACGATAAACCCCTATATGCGGTGCACCACCTGAAATCACATGTGTATGCGAATTGGCTAAGTAATGCCGAAGAAACCAAACCTGTCTTTTCTTCAGCGGGACTTGAATTTTCAAGCACCTCATACGCTGGGTCGCGGGCAGAACCGCCCCTACGGGGCGAACCTGTCCGGCCCGGCAGGAATATAGGTGTTGAAAATTCAAATCAAAACTTTATGCTTCAGAAAAGACAGGTTCTGGTTTCCCAAACACCCCAGTTTCCTCTTATTGCCTTAGTGATTTCAGGGGGGCATACGCAAATCCTTTATATGCCGGCGCATAATCAGTTTGAGATAATCGGGACGACGAGGGACGATGCGGTGGGGGAGTGTTTTGATAAGGTGGCAAAGATATTAGGGTTGCCGTACCCTGGTGGGCCCTCTATTGCAAAGGCGGCTTTAGAAGGCAATGCAGAGAAGTACAAGCTGCCGCATCCGAAGATAGAGAGCTTGGATTTTTCTTTCTCGGGGTTAAAGACAGCGGTGCTGAGGGCAGTACAGAAGGAACTGGGGTTACCCATTTCGCACCCGAGCTATGATTTAAAAAATCACCTGTCCGAAAAACAGGTGGCGGATTTTGCGGCGTCGTTCCAAAAAACCGCGGTGGAGATATTGTGCGAGAAATTGGCTTTGGCACTAGAACAGCATCCGGATGCGCAATCTGTGGTGATAGCGGGCGGAGTGAGCGCAAATAAGGCGCTCCGTGAGGCCTTGACGGAGGCGTATTTCCCTACTCCTTCTCTATCTGGGGATAACGGGGCAATGGTGGCAGCGGCGGCGTATTATGAGATTACTTCTGGGGTGGAGCCGACGGATCCATATAGTCTAAATATTTATCCGAGAATATCGATAGAGCAGTAAAATGCCACCGGTGTAAACCGATGGCGGGGTGAGGAGCAATGGACTAGACGTCGTCTTCTGTCCGCTTTTCGAGTGAAGGTACTGTCTGGTCAACCGGAAGCGGAATGGGCTCACAGCGCTCGTCTATAGCGTCAGTGTGTGGCGCCTGGGCGAAAAGTCGTTTGACTTCCTGTACTCTGTTGATGCTCTCCCAGAATTCCTGACGGGCTTCGACCGGAATGTCTGTGTCCTTAAATATCACGTCGTCGAGCCAATTAGAATCTCGGCTAACAACAGGGTCGTTGATACCGTGAGCAATAGCCCTTAGTATTTCCCTGTGCGGGTTGGCCTTTATGATTAGCACGCCAATAGTGGCGGCAGTCTCGGAGCACGGCTCCAGCCTGCCGTCTTTGCAGGCTTCGTATAGTGCAATGATGAGGTAATCTTCATTCTCATCATTGCGAGGGACACCAAAGAGTTCTTTGAGGGTTGCCGTAATCCTCTCCGTATCATCGAAGTACAGCCCCTCAATAAAACGTCTAATATTTTTCCTATCGCTTTTTCTCATAATGTACACTCCTTTTGTAAAATTTGAGGAATCAAAACCGGAGAGATTTCAATCTCTATGTGTATTTTAGCATATTTATTATAGTTTGTCAATTTTTTTGTAGACTGCTAGAGGTTGAGGTGGGGGTTGGTATCGAAAATGCGGGCGGTGATTTTTTGCATAAGGCGACGCATGAATTCGAAAATTACGAGACCGACAGCGATAATAATAAGCATTACGATGATATTGCTAGGGGTGAGAAAGACGAATTCAAAGAAATCGCGAATAAGCGGAATGGCGAAGGCGGCAGCCATAATACCAATGATAGCGATGAGGAGGCCGGCGCGGAGTTTGTTGAGGGGCCTAGAGATCCAGTAGATGAGGACGAGGTCGATAGTGAAGGTGACGAAGACGGAGATGGTGGTGAGCTCGGGGTGAGAAAAGCCCTGGAGGTGAGAGACGATAGAGAGGGTGGCCATGCAGAAAGAAACGGTAACGCCAATTGGGAAAGAGTAGGTGAGGATGTTTTTAGTGAAGTTGTTTTTGATGCGATCGGTGTTATGCTCGAGAGCGAGGATAAGGCCAGGAAAGCCGATACAGGCGAAATTAAGAAGCGACATTTCAATAGGGGTGAAGGGGTATTGCATAGGGAGAAAGACAAAAATGACGGCGAGAATAGAGGCATAGATGGTCTTGGCAAGAAAGAGAGCAGTGGAACGCTCGAGGTTATTGATGGATTGGCGGCCTTCGTCTATGATGCTGGGGACGGCAGAAAAATCGGAGCCCAAGAGAACCATTTTGGCGCTGCGACGGGCGGCATCGGAACCTTCGCCGATAGCAAGACTAACGTCGGCCTCTTTCATGGCCAGAATATCATTGACACCGTCGCCGGTCATGGCGACAGTGTTTCCCTGTTTCCTAAACGCGGAGATGAGATCTTTTTTCTGGGCAGGCTTCACGCGAGTAAAAATATTATAGGTTTTGACTAATTTATTATAATCTGGTGAACCCTTGATGGTAGACAAATCTATACCATGGATATCTTTGACGCCGACTTTGGAAGCAATGGTCTCTACGGTAGAGAGGTTATCGCCAGAAATGATTTTGACGGCAATGTCGTTACGGTAGAAATAATTGATGATTTCGGGAGCATCGCGGCGAAGCTCGTCTTCCAATAAGACAAAACCCAGAAAGACACTATCCTCGACGGGTCCTGCCGTCGCAGTTACGCTTAACGAATTAGATGCCTCAATGGCCTCTCTCGGGGCGCTCTTGGCAACATTTTTCTCGACGGGGCCTGACCTCGCAGTTTCCCCCAACGTGCTCGCCTGACGGCTGCGCGCGTCGGGGGTCCCCCCAGCTCGGCCACCCGTCGATGTAACATTTTTCTTAACAACAGCGATTATCCTATAGTTGGATGAGAATTGTTTGACTTGCTCAAGAGTGGCCTTATCTTCAATGAGAAATTCGGGGGCACCCATGAGGATTTCGCCGGAGGCGGTGCGGACGCCGGAGTATTTGCGGTCTGAGGAGAACGGGATGGTTTCTAGGATTTGCTCTGTGGGCTTAAATTTGGCCGTTTTCAGCAGTTTTGCCTTCAAGGCGAGTGATGTGGCGTTATCCGTGGCAGAATGGCTTAAAATAGCCATAAGCGCGGTTTCTAGGGCATTTTTAGGCTGACCTTCGGCTGGAATAAGATCTACCACTTTCATTTTGCCAGTGGTAAGGGTGCCGGTTTTATCCAAACAGATACAATCTACACGGGCGAGAGTCTCTATAGAATAGAGGTCTTGAACTAAGACTTTTTGGCGGCTGAGGCGAATGGTGGCTAGAGCTAGCACGCTAGAAGTAAGGAGAATGAGGCCTTCAGGTATCATATTGATAAGAGCAGCCACGGTGCTGGTGACGGCCACCTCTGTAGTGGTGTCGGGGACGCGAAAACGCGCCCAGAGGAGGAGAGCACCGATAGGGATAAGGGCGAAAGAGATGTATTTGACAATGTTGTTCATGATGGTAAAGAGTTTGGAATTGGCGGTTTTGATAGTGTGGGCAGTGGCTTCTAGCTTACTGATGAAATTGTCGGCGCCTACGGCGGTGACTACAGCTTTGCAAGTACCAGAAACCACGAAGCTACCAGAGGTGAGCTTGTCGCCAGGGTGCTTGGTGATATTATCTGCTTCACCGGTGATGAAGGCTTCATTGACCTCTATACTACCAGAGACGACTTCACTATCTACCAAGATTTGGTCGCCTAGAGATAGCACGATGAGGTCGCCTTCTACGATATCTGTAGCGGGGATTTGGAGAGTTTTGCCATTTCTCACTACCGCTGGCTTTTGCTCAGCGACGAGACGCATTTTATCGATAGTTTTTTTGGCGCGGATTTCGTTAACGATACTAATAAGAGTGTTTGCAATAGCGATAAAGATAAAGAGAAGATGCTTGTAGCTGCCGACCACAAGGACCATAATGGCAAGGATGAGGTTGACGAGGTTGAAGATAGTAAGGGTGTTTCTAGCGATGATATGGCCGATGGAATTAGGCTGTTTTTTAGGGGCGTGGTTTACCTTGCCCTGCCGAATTTTTTCGGAGACTTCTGCATCTGATAAGCCCGTGAGTTTCATATGAAAATTATAACATTTTATCCGAGACTTATGGTCAAATCTACAGTGTTTAGGATTGTGGTTTATTCCGACTAGCGAGCAACACAGCGTACAGACCTCCCGTAGTACCTGCTGTAGTTAGTGGCTGGGTTGATAACAGTACCATTAAAGACCAGGGAGTAAGCGTGTGTACTACTGCTAACCATACTAGACCAGTAGCCGCCGCCGACGCCGGGGTAGGTCAGAGTACTGCCGACGATGTAGCCAGACCGCACAAGGTAGTATGGATTAGAACGTAATTTATTAAAACCACCCGTCGTGTAGCCTACAGAATTATTGCCGGCAGATACTTTAGCAGTTATTTCAGCTTGATATAGCATCCTACCAAACTCATTGTTAACGTTATCTGTTTGAGAAGCATTAGGAAGACGCCATCCTTTAGGACAAATAGAGTTAGAGGCGATTTCTCCTGCTGTACTACCTATATTGGTAGAATTATTGGAAGCGATAGCAGCAGTCCAGTTGTAGTAGTTACCGGCAAAGTAACGTTTGCATTCATCTTCTGTATGACTAGCGTTCTTACAATCTTGAAGCGAATTGTATCTTGTGTCGTTATTAGTGTTATTGGAGGTATAGTAATACGTGTCACCGCCTTCAGCTGAGTATGGAGCAGTATTGTTATTGCCCCAAGCTGGAGAAACAGTAGTATTGGAGATATGATAATTAGAAGTAATAGCAGTAGAGACTGGATTCCAAGTCCAGACGCCATCTTGTTCAGTATAGCCATCCGTATAGATACCACTACCGGATGCGGTGGTACTGATATCTGTGTTTTCTGATGTTAGTGCAGCTACGTTCGTACCGCCGATGTCTAGATCTAGATTACTGGTCATCCAACACTTACCATCATCTAGTTTAGTTACCCAGTAAAGCTTATTATCCCTAATATCTACTAACCGTGTAGCGGTAGTTTCTCCATCTCCGGATACGGAGCTACATATATCTGCTGTCATATCCTGCATGGCGAAATAGTATTTATTATCTTCATCTCGGTAGATTGGTTGTATGCTATGTGAAGCAAATGCTGATTCTAGATTATTAAGTGTTGGTTTATTGGTATTTGGATGCACCAACATATACTTCACCTGTCCATTATAAGTACCAGCATGCTGGTTAGAAGAAGCGTATACTGCATAGGTAGTGGTAAAAGATGAGCCTTCGTCCATATCCGTAGTGCCTGCAGCTCTCCCTGCCACCTTAGTCCAATATGGTGGTACTAGGCCATATGTATTATTATAGTCACTTTCTATAGTAGGTGGAGTAAGAGAAGGATCATCTGGTATATTGTTTAACTTCATAGCCCATGCGGAAGTAAGACCACTAGTAGCTAATCCTGTATCTATACTATATTCAGGTCTTTCAGAGTTAATGAGTTTATTATTACCTTCCTCATTATTACTATATCCTACTGCATATACACTATACCCATTACCATCATTACATAGTGTTTTAATAGTAGTCTTTCCTACATCTGCTACATAAGTGCCTACATTAGTTTCTATATTATGTTCACTATCTACTACACTGGATAATGTACAAGCAGATGATATAGACACAGTAAAACTATCTGTACCAGAACCAGTAGCAGAGCTATGAAGTGATAAATGAGATAAAACAACACCAGAAACTATAAGAAGAGGTACAGAAACCAGAAGAATATTACGGAAAGCATGGTAGAAGAAATCCGTATAATTACTGGCTTTATTACTTCCTGCTTCTATTTTATACTTTGTGGTTCTATAACCCATATGCATCACCTTTAACTTATTACTTTATTAAGTTATCTTTGTGGTGCCACTTGTAAACGGGGTATATTACAAAAATGGCACCGCAAGGGGTGCAATCTTTAGCTGTACCATCAAAGCAGATCATACAGTTTCAGTCCTTACGGTGCCGTTAATACTGTATGAAATGCTTAATACGATATAAAAACTGCCTTGAATAGACAACTAAAGATTGCATTCTAATTATAGCACGGAAAAAGATTTTAACGCAAGCAAAAATCACCCCTGAAAGTGGGTAATTGTTCATCATGGGTGGGCGCTTGCGAGATAGAGGGTGAGATGGTATGATATAGCCAAGATGAAAGAAGATTTGATAGAGGAAGCTATAAAGAACGGGCATGAGATAGCCGATAAGATACGAAGTGCGTCTACCGTGGAAGAAGTTGACGCTCTGGATGATGAGATAGAGAAATATTCCGATTTTGTGGATGAGAATTTTGGAGTTTATGATGATATCGGCGAAAAAAATTGTGAATTATCTATGATGTTATTTATGGCTGCCGAAGAAAAAGCTAGGTATTTAGAGTATCATCAAGACAAGCCACAGGAAATTGGCGATGAGAGCGTAAAAGATTTTGAAGAAATGTTAGATTCTCAAGAGTGGGCGAATTCTCCCCATGGCGTTTCTTTGGATAGCAAAAACGCCGAGTAAAACTCGACGTTTTGATAAAAGATTAGATTAGTGGCCAGGGCCGGTGTATTTCCCGCGATCTCCGCCTTTGTTTTCGATGCGCTCGGAGCCATCGCCGTATTTCGTGTCCGGTCCGTAATG
>JAFOJO010000004.1 GCA_017421325.1 Candidatus Saccharimonadota bacterium | reverse complement strand
TCCCCGGATCATTTCTCGCTGTCAGATCCCCGAGGCTTATCGCAGACTTCTACGGCCTTCATCGGTATTGATTGTCAAGGCATCCACTATCAGTGCCCTTAATTACCTTTTTATGCATTGACTTAACTAGCAATCGAAGTTTGATTCAATTACTCGTTCCGTCTTTAAAATCTTTTCATCGTTAATTCCAAATTGTTAATCCGGAGAGTCTTAAAGATATATTCTGAAGCCGTACAAGCGACCTCAAAAGATTTCCTCGCTTTCCTTTCCTTTTCTGTAGAGGTCGAAATGTCGACTTGCTTAAACTTCCCCCATTATATCGCACTATTTGCCCTATGTCAACACTTTTTTCGCACAATTTTTCACATTTTTCCACATTCTCAGCTAATTTATCACGTATATAATATATGGTACAAAAACAAAACGCTATATCTAGTATATTACCACCCCATAAACACTAGATATAGCGTATTTTCCCCATCTTTACCCCCACCATATATTATATATGTGAATTTAGGCAGTTTTTTCAGCTTTTGTCGCTGCCTTTTTCCTAACTTTCGCCCTCGCCACAAAGTAAAATATCAAAGCAAATATCACAAAAATTATAATAAACAGCAACCAAATCGGGCATTTTATCACCATTTTCGATACCTGAGCAGTCATACCAGCAAACTCTACGGTATAAACCACATTGAAAACACCAACAGCCGGCGTATCTTCCCAGGCTAACTCGTTATACAGCGATCTATCTGGCAAAATTGTCTTCTCGATAGGATCTTCTTCGTTGGTATAAACCTCTTCGCCAGAAAACAACGGGAATATTTGCAACGTATATTTAGCCGTATCGTGCACGTTACCAGTATTTTTCACCGTAGATCTACCGGTAATGTTTCCAGATAGCAGAAACGACGACACATCGGCATCAACAATTTCACCACCTCGCTTAGTAGTACCTGCTACTTCGGCGTAGATAATGTGCGCAATACTATATTTGGCATCAATATTCAGCGCATTCTCTACTATTACATCGTTTTTGTCAGAAGCAATAGTGATCGCCGCATACTGCCCGCCAGCCGGAGCGCCCATTGGTACGTCTATAGAAAACTTTAGTTCAATTACATTATTCGGCATGATCATTCCTTCCGGATTTTCAATCTTAATCCATTCTGCCATCTGAGTATAATCGCCGTTGTTCTCGTAAATCGGTTCGTAATCTTCGCTCACGTAAAATGGCACAGCCTCCGCCTTATAAGTAAAATTATTTTTATTAGAACCTGGGTTCGACACTTTAAATGTACCTCTATAAGTCTCACCGGGCGTCAAAATGATCTTCTGGTTCATCGGCGAAACCGTAAATCTCCCATCTGCATAAACTCCTGTCATCCCAACAAAACAAAATAATAGCGACAATATCCCACCAATAATAGTTTTCAACAATGCTTTCTGATGCTTTTTCATTCAATCCTTTCTTTATTATCCTTTAATTATATTACAGACAAAGCCCTGATTCATATAAACTTTTTCAAACTCGTCAATATTATTTGGCAATTCTTCCTCTTTTTCGGCACTACTCATAAAGTACTTGGCAGAATTCATGTCGAACTCTTCTTCTTTGACAAAAAGCAACATTTTCATCGCATTGCCCATCTTGGAATAATTTGCATCAAAGGCATCTGCCGAAAGTCCACTATTACCAAAACTAATATTCATTGCCGCATGATTATGTGCTTCGCTAGCCTTTAGCTGTTCTTTAGTATCATAAAATAAAGTATATTCCAAAGAAATCGCGTTCAGCTTCTCACCATAAAAACTGGCTATAATTCTAAAATCACTAGATTGAGCCTCGTTGGTAGCAAAAAAAGGATATTTTATCGAATGGCTTTCACAAGCCAGTGATTCTCCCTCAATGTCAACAGGAGAATCACCAGAAGTTTTCGTCTCCCCTCGCATCAGCAAAATCAAAACTATTATCAAAACTAATACAGGTATCAGTATGGCCAGTATTGTAATCACTCTTCTAGCTTTCATTTATTCTCCTCTAAACCATAAAAATTGCCGCCCACTCTGCTGATGAACGGCAATTTTAAATTGCGCTAGGCTAATTATAAAGCAGCCAAAGTATATTTGATACTCCCTGTGTAAGTAGCAGCCGGTGTTGTTTGATCGATACCAGCACCGTAAGTGATAGTAAAGAAGTCACCACTATTGGTAGTAGTTTGTGGATTACCAGAAATGCCATCGCTACCAGCAATTGCTTCACCCAGTTTTGGGCCAGACGTAGCAGCGTTATCGCCAGACCAGTTGTTATGACCATTTTTGATTACACCACGTTGAGTAGCAGCAGTACCACGAGCTACCTTAAATGACCAACCAGTAGCCGTACCGCCAGAACCATCGCCAAAGGAGGCTAGAAGCGGAATAGTCGCGGCAACAGTAGAAGAAGTCAAAGACCCACTTTCGCCAGCGGTTGGCGCAGTATCAGCAGTAATTTGATAACCATTTTCATTGTTACAATAGATACCTAAGGTAGTAGTACCAAGAGCATTAGACGATGTGCCACTCACCATAGTCGCAGAAAGGGTATCTGGATGATCCACTGTACCAGCAGCTGCCGTAGAATCAGTACCCCAGTCACCATCCATACCAGTGTCATCATGCGCTACACCAGTAACTTCAATCGTAGAACTAGAACCACTCGTATCACTATCATAGCCGATAGAACAAGCTTGATCAATTGTAATCATAAGCGTATCAGTTTGCGACATAACTGGCGCACTTGGTGCCGCAAAAACGCCCACTACCGGCATAGCAGCCAACGTCACTGCAGAAGCACCCACAATTAATTTCTTTTTCATATTATTTTATCTCCTCTGGATTAACCAGAATTACTTTATATTTGTGTTAAAATATGACCCTTTAACACTTCTTATTTTACATAAGCATAATTTCATTGTCAAGCAATTTTTAATCAAATTTTAAGCTTTATTTAATAAGTTCTCCACAACCCACTACTACTGTAAATACTTCTCCATCCACTCACGGAACGCATTGTAATTATTATATACCTCCGCATCTTCATCGCTATCTGCTCTAAGATACGCTCGCACCACACCCTTATCTACTACCACTACAGACGGATAATATTTCACTTGGTCATGCAACGAAGATTCTTTCACCTGCTCAAACATCATCTTATACACCAAAATCCCTGTTTCCGTCATATAGCGCGTTACATATTCGCGTAGTCTATCCGCCGTAGTACACCCACTTTGATCCACCATCACTACAAAAGATTTTTTCGCCTCTATCAATCCTTCATATTCACCAGCTGTTAATTCCATAAATTCCGCTCCATCTGCATAATATTCTGCATCTAGTTTCACTTTATGGCTATCAAACCAACCACTCGCCGCCCCCACAAACAATATACTACCCAGCACCACCACAATCAGCGCCATCACCAGTGGTAAAATTTTACGATTTTTCTTTTTAGCCATCTATTTCTCCGTCAAAACATCAAAATCTATTGTATGATATGGTACTTTATAAAAATCATACACCGCCGAACCATCATCTAGCACACGCTTTACCTTTACATTATTTCTACCTTCGTAAAACCAATATCCACCCACATCATATATTTTATTCGCATCCCAACCCAGCGCCACCAACATATTTTTCATCATCCCACTATATCCGCCGCCACCACACATCAAGAAAATAATCTTGTCTTTCGGGAACAAATCCTCTAATATTTGCATAGATTCTTTATAATTCGCCTTATAATTAGTGCCATCAAAAGTAAATAAAGTCTCGCCCTTATACGTATCGCCCACTGCTTCCGGTAAGCCCTCTACATTTACAATATACGGATACGACACCACCTCAAACCCATCCACAAATCCCGAAAGATACGCATCCCCACCAATCGCTTCGTAATTTCCGGGGTCTTTCAGCATTCTGAGATCCCGATACACTGCATCACTTCGCCCCAAATAATTATCTATCGTAGCTTCATTTATATTTTTATCTATTCCTAGCTCACCTCTTTGTCCTTCCGCTAGCTCTGGCGCCGGCAAGCTTGTCATTTTATAACTAGGGAATACAAACCTCCCCAATAAAAACGCGCCGATTATCAAAATCACCGCGCCAATAATTCCGCTCCAAATATATTTTTTCATAACATCTCCACTTTACTTACGTTTATTATACACCAATCGCTGGCTCTTTGGGGCAATTCGTTAGTACATTAGAGATGGCGGTTTTTTCTGCCTCCGTCACCCATAATCCGTACTTATATTTTACTGATACCTGCCGCGCCACATATTGACACCGGAATTTTTTATTGCTCGGCAACCAAGTCGCCGCATCACCGTCAGATTTTTGCTCGTTTGCTGGCCCATCTACCGCTAATAAATTCAAAGGATCCGTCGCTATATTATACCGCACATCTTTCTCCATATACTGCGCTCCTTTCTGCCATGCGTCAGAAAGCGCCACCACATGGTCTATCTGAATCTTAGAAATCTGCGACTTCTCTGTGAATACTCTATGTTCCCCCGTATACGGCTCATCAAACTCCCCCGCTATCACCGTACACCCATCTAACACCGCACTATCGCCAAGCTCTCGCTTAATTATCCTCTGCCTTAAATTACATCCATCCACCGTCGGCCAATTTTTATAAAATTCTTCCCGCGAATACCCAGTTTTCGGCGCTCGCCCCTTCACTTCTAATTTTTCCAAAATTTCTGTTGCTAGCGGTGCGTTTTCGTTTGCTTCAGTTACCGCTTCCGCCGCATAATCCGCTCCCCCATTTTCCGCCTGCGTGAAAATCGTCTCGTAGCTTGCCGGATTTACTACCACCCAAATCGCTACGCCCAAAATTCCCGCTAACATCAATACTAACCTCCGTACTCTTAATTTCATACCCCCATTATATCAAAAAATATCCCCCACCCCAGCAACTATCTTATTTCTATATCCTCAGCCTTAGAATTAATCATATTCTGCAATTTCCGGCCTTCCAATACATTTGCATTATACTCATTCACTTTTACATTATAAATATCAATCAAATTATTAATTTCATTATTTAGCGCATTCAAATTATTTTCGCGCGCCACTAGCATATTCCTCTTTGCATAAAACTCCCATTCACTATTAAAACACCCTGCCGTTTCTGCGCAACTATTAAAATTCGCAATATCCACTTCTAGCGCCGCTAACTCCGCTTCGTAACTTGCCGTCTTCCCGTCTATTTCCGCCCTTAACATCCCCATCTCATTTGCCAACTCCTCCATCTGCGCCTTTACTTCACGAAACACTGCAATATAACTATTATAAAAATCCACCACCACATCTTGATCTTTAAATATTTCTGCATAATGTTTTTCTAAGGCCGCCGGCAAATCTTTCACCTCTGTACCCGCCCGTACGTACAATTCCTCTTGTTTTTCACCCACATCATATTGGCTAATCTCGTCCGCCAGAAACTGGTTAACATCAAAAGCCCGCGTTAGTGGCTCTACTAGTGCCACTTTTTCATCATCACTCATTCTAGCCCACTTCGCATGCAGTAATTCGTGCGCTGCCGTTAATTCCCGTATCCCCTTTAGTTCAGCCGCATCAATATTATATATATAAATATTCCCGACCGTGTAACACCCTAGCACCGCTATTTCACTTTCATCATTTCGGCAATTCTCATTAAATTTCTCCGCTTCATTTAATTCCGGTTGTACTGCATTAAACAAAAACTCTCCTGCCCAAGTCAATTGCAATTTATCTCTTATCGCCGCCATCTCACCACTCGGCCGATAGCTCACGCCCCTAGCCCAATCATAAATCCACGCCCGATTCAAAACTACCATCACGGCAACAATCACCATCAAAACCACCACTATTATCCACCCCAATCTCAGCTTTTTCTGCGACATTTTATTCATTATCACCATTATACCCCATATTCACCACTTGCAAAATACTCCAAATCAGATAAATACTCTATGCATCACCAGTGCATATTTTTATATGCCAAAATCACAACAAAATTGTACCTTAAAAAATAGAAGGGATGTGAAAAAATGGTATCAATTTTGGTTTTTGTCGCCATCGTTCTCGCTCTTCTGCTAATGACTTTCAATTATTTCAAATTGAAAAAATTTAGTGAAGGCACCTACGACATGGCAGACATTGCAAGCATCATCCGCAACGGCGCCAAAACTTTCATGGTTGCCGAATACAAAACCATCGTTATCGTCGTGATGATTGTGGCCATACTGCTTTCTCTTTTCATCGAGAAATTTGCCGGCCCTACTTTCATTCTCGGCGCCAGCATGAGTAGTGCCACCTGCATCATTGGTATGCGTAGCGCCACTTATGCCAACGTTCGCACCGCCAACAAAGCACGCGAGTCGCTTTCAATTGGCGAAACAGTTAAAGTCGCCCTCACTGGCGGCAGCGTTAGTGGTCTTTCTGTACAAGCCTTCGGTTTACTCGGTTTGTTGTTAATCATCACAGTTACCGGCGGCATCAGCCCCGATCAAACCAGCTCTGGTTTTATCGCAGTGCTAAAGTGTAACCCCACTATCATGTGGCTTACCACTTACTCTCTAGGCTGTTCACTAGTCGCTATGTTTAATCGTGTCGCCGGCGGCAATTACACCAAAGCGGCCGACATCTCGGCCGATATCGTAGCTAAAATCCGCCACGATATGCCCGAAGACGATTCGCGTATGCCCAACACCATCGCTGATTTTATCGGTGATAATGTCAACGACATCGCAGGTAACTGTTCAGATTTATTGGAAAGCTTCGTCGCTACTATTGTGGCCAGCCTGCTTATCGCGGTATCCATTGCCAATGACAATCCTACCCTGTTCCAGTCTACTATCACTTATCCATTAATACTGGCTGGTGGCGGACTGTTTAGCTGTGTACTGGGCCTACTTTTCGTTTTGGTGCACAAATCTGGCAAAGACCCCAGTCGTGAACTCAATATTGCTACTTATATTTCAGCCGCAGCCGTCATTATTATCGGCGGCATAGCTTCGTTCCTAATCTTCAAAGACGCCGGAGCTTACGATAAATTCATTCTGGGCTGGGCCTCACCTTGGGTTTCATCAATCCTAGGCATCGCCAGCGGTGTTGCTATTGGTAAAATCACCGAATACTATACTGGCACCAAATTTAAGTCGGTCCGGCAACTCGCCGAAATCGCCAAAGAAGGCTCTGCCTTCGTTGTTACTAAAGGCGACGCCATCGGGTCGCGGTCTTGCTTACTGCCGGTACTAGTGATTGTCATCTCACTACTTGTATCTGGTCTGCTTTGCGGTATTTATGGCATTGCTATTGCGGCACTCGGTATGCTATCTTTCGTGGCTACTACCGTGTCTATCGACGCTTTCGGCCCTATCGCCGACAACGCCGGCGGCATTGCCGAATCCTGCCACTTAAGCCCCGAGGTTCGCGAAATCACCGATCAGCTCGACGCCGTTGGCAACACTACTGCCGCTATCGGCAAAGGTTTTGCCATTGGTTCCGCCGCCTTTGCTACGGTATCGCTAATTTTTGCCTACGTTGGCAGCTATTCTATGGCCGTAGAGCCAATACTTAACGTAGCCAGTTTCGCGGTTATTGCCGGCTGCATCGCAGGCGGTGCGCTTATCGAGTATTTTTCCGCCTTACTCACGGATAATACCATCGAATCGGCTCACCTTATGGCCGACGAAGGCGACCGCCAGCTATCCGAACCTGGCGTTATAGAAGGTACCGTCCGACCAGACTACAACAAATGTATCCAAATGGCCACCCAGCAAGCTCTACACAAAATGCTTGTTCCGTCTTTACTGGCACTATTTATTCCAGTAATTGGCGGCTTGCTCTTTGGTGTAGAGTTTGTCGGCGGTTTGCTTATCGGTGCTACCATTGTAGCTATTCCCCGTGCTATCTTCATGGGGAATTCTGGCGGCGCCTTCGACAACGCCAAAAAGTATATCGAATCTGGCCTGCTTAAAGGCCACGGCAAGGGTTCTAGAGCCCACAAAGCTGCCGTCAACGGCGACACTGTAGGCGATACCCGTAAAGATGTTGTCGGCGTCGCCCTCGATATCTTTATCAAAACTATGAGCACTGTTGCTAATACCTTAGCACCGGTATTCGTTTCATTCCATCTATTCTAAATTTAACCTCGGTTTTTGCCGGGGTTATTTTTTTTAGTTCAATATTGCAATCATTATGTTTAAGTAACTCGCAAACGTACACCATAATAGATACGGCACCAAGCACCACGCTGCCGCTTTACGATTTTTCGCACACATACAAATTAACGCTAGTATCATCAGCCACATTACGATTAACCACCCGAATGCAAACCACCGCATTTCTAGGCGGAAGAAAAATATCGTCCACATAAAGTTAAAGAATAGCTGCACAAAATATATTATTAATTCCGCCGTTTGTAATTTTTTCTCAGCCTTTGTTTTTGGATTTAAGCGATAAATCAAATACGACGCCACACCCATCAATATATATAATATGGTCCACGCTACCGGAAACAGCCACGCCGGCGGCGCCAAAGGTGGTTGTTTTAATCTGCCGAACTCCATCATTGTATTACCGGTAAGTGCCGAAGCTACCAGCCCCACCGCCAAAGGTAACAAAATTATACCAGTAGCAATCAAAAAATGCTTAAATGTTCTCTTTTCTGGCTTACCCTTTACGGCTACTTTTATTTTTGTAGTTTTCTTTTTCATAGTAGTTTTTTTGGTTTTTGTTTGAGTCTTGCGAAGATTCGCCATCACCCGTTCTCCTTATGTTTACATCTTTATCATACCATAAAAAATATTTATCAAAAACCGTTTGAGCCTTCGTTTTACCCGAGCGTCTTATCGACCAAGTACATAACACAAATCGAAACTATACTCTTCTAAGTCAATTCATTTAGGCTTATATAAATCTGGTTAATACCCTACAAATCTTCTTTAGATTATTAATTTTATGAATATTACGATAATTATAATTAATCTCTAATTGCATACACTCAATCCCTATATCATTGTAAAACGTCTGAGATATTCCTGAACCAACCTGTTTTAATATCTTACAAATTACTTTTTTCAACTATTTTTTTTACAAAAACAAGTCTATCTCCGCCGTGCAATAGGGCTAAATGGCCAATATCGTAACCACTATTTACGAAATTATTTTTACTATAAATATTATCCGGATGCACCGTAGTAACTAAACCATCGAGATTTAACTCTCTTGCACGTTTTTCTAATAGTTTCAAAATTTGCCTTTGTAAATGATGGCCACGATACTCTTGTTTTATCATAATACTATCTATCAACATCATATTGCTATCTTTGATATTATATTCCTTTAATACCTCCGGAATATCGCAAGTGACTACAGCTAAGCCAATCAGTTCATCATTGTGTTTCAAAAAGCAAACATTATCACGACCTTCTATCGGTATGACAAATTCCTACCTCGTTAACGGAGTAAACCATTCTCCATCCCATCTATAATTTCAGATTGGAATCTCATCGCCTCATCTATATCCCCAATCCCCATTGAGATAAAATCAATATCCTTACCGATAATATAATCATCGTTCATATTATGATTATGCACCAAAATATGTTATAATTATACTCATAATAACAGATATCACAGGTTGGTTATGAATTTAAAGATCGGAATCCTGTATTTCTAAACTAACCTATTTCTTTTACCCTATTTACAGCAAAAATCTGCTTGCCGAAACTAAAATGGAAGAACATAAATGAGCAAGACTATTGAAAACATTAGCAAAAACTCGGTTTTTAACTCTCCAAAGCCATCATTAAGCCATTCATTACACTAATGTAACTTCGCATAATCGAATTCGGGTCGTTCAGGTCAATTTTATCATCAATATTCATTGTTCCGATTACATCTTCTGGGCTCGAACCATTTCTTAGTATAAAATGGTCTTCATAGTCAGTTCCATGATCAACCTTTAGGTCTCCTCGCACCAAAACAAACGCAGGCCTAACAGTTTTTATCTTTTTACCTTCCACTACTTTACTATTCCTATGGTTCAAACGAGATGCATGATATAAATAATGTCGCAACAACACTATATATGATTTTAAAAATGCCTCTGGAGCTTTAAATGACTCCGCATCACCGACGCTATCATAATGTTCTCCAGCAGCCACAAAACCGCCAACATTAGAATCTCCCGGTAAAAACCCCCTATTCTTTATACTATCAACATTGCCGGTAGATACATATTCTCCGCTCTCATACTCAATAATATTCGGTGTAATATGCAAAAAAGGTAGTTTTTTATTCTGAGTACTATAAGCCCTTAGCATGTCAAGGGTTGTGCTTTTTAGTTCAGGGTTCAACTCAAAAACCCGACGCACAAAAACATCTAATGGCTTCTTAGATAAACGTTCACTATCAATCGGGTGCCCCTCACTTGATTCGCTAAAAGTCACACCTTTCAAAATATCCCAAGGGCCACTAGCATCATCACGAATATTCTTTTCAAAATTACGCACACTAATATTATATCCCAAATATGTTATAATTGTACCAATAATAACTGATATCACAAGTTAGTTATGAACTTAAAGATCGGAATCTTGAATTTTTAAACCAACCTATTACTTTTATTCCATTTTTCATCAAAATCCACTTGCCAAAAAACAAAAACCAGATAAAAAACTATTCCGTTTTGGAATGAACCCTATCTCGAACTATCACTAACTCTACTTTTGTTTTGCGCCGCACTCGCTACAATATTTCGCCTCCATATCAATCTTCTTTCCACATTCGCAACAAAACTTTCCAGACTTATTTTCCAGTCCATCTTTAACGCCACTAGCTGCAGCCTCATAATGAATTTTTGTACCCTTTGCGCCTAATTCTGCCGATCTTTTATTAACCCGCTCAATTTGCTCGCCGTTTTCATCATAAATCTCTTCCTGCATATCAAGCATTTTCTTCTGCATTTTTTTCGCTCTTTCCATATTTCTATCCATCATCCTATCAAATAAAGACATAAAATCCTTTCTTTTAAAACTTAATTACTATTATACCACGAGCATATCGATCATAAAAATATGTTATAATATACCTATATTAACAAATATCACAGGTTAGTTATGAATTTAAAGATTGAAATCTTAAATTTTTAAACCAACATACGACCACATATATACCGTTCTCTGTTAAAGTTCATCTACCAAAACCAAAATGGAAAAACATAGACATTTTTCTTTCCAAACCAAAGGAATTATAATTGTTTTATGCAAAAACCAAATTATTCAGTTATCATTCCAAGAGATGTTTTTCCAAAACCAGACAAAAAAGAGATGTCAGCCGCGTATATTCTGTTAGATTATTTTAAGGCAGATGTAAAATTCATTCCGAGAAATAATTGCAGAACTCCGGATTTATTAGTTAATCGTATTGAATGGGAGTTAAAAGCACCTACGGGTAGCGGAAAGCGCAATCTGCAACATACTATAAGCCGAGCTATTAAGCAATCTCAATATATCATCATTGACGCACGATTCTCGAAAATCCACATTTCAAAGATAAAAAGTCATCTTACCGCTGAAATTAAGAAAAATAAGCAAATCAAACGACTACCCTTAATGGATGAGCAGAAAAATATAGTTGAAATTTTCAGATAAGTATAACATAATAAAGATGTCGAAAGTCCGCCAGGCAGTGATGGATATGCACAGGTTCGGGGCTTTCTTTTTTTGAATTCTACCTATGGTTTGTGGTATTTTGGCTTAATCGTTTCTAAAATGGAGTTATAATAATCAAAGAAAGGATGCTATGGATTTAGAAAAGATTGGCAAGTTTATCGCGAAGAAACGTCAAGATAATAGTTATACGCAAGAGAGCTTAGCGGAAAAACTAAACATCTCCAACCGCTCCATCTCAAAATGGGAGCGAGGAGTTTGCCTGCCCGATGCAAATAATATGGCAAAGTTATGCAAATTATTCGATATTTCCTATAATGAACTACTTTCTGGTGAAGAAATTAACCAAAAAGACTATAAACAACATTCCGAAAAACTCCTCGAAGAGTTTTCCAAAATTGAAACTTTGACAAATAAGAAATTCTTTCTCTACGAAAATGTCATTGGATATATGTCAACAGTTTCATTTTTAATCTTATGTTTTATTGCTAGTTATGCCGAAATACCAACTTGGACGCGAATTGTTTTAATTGTGCTTGGGTTTGTTCTGATTATTGTAGGCGTTAGCTTTTGCCTTAAAATCGAAACTGAAGCCGGAAAATATGAATGTAAATATTGCGGTCATCGTTATATTCCAAAATATTCTAGCGTCTATTTTGCCATGCATCTTGGCCGCACTCGCTATATGACTTGCCCCAAGTGTCACAGAAAATCCTGGCAAAAGAAAATCGCCTAAAATATGTTATAATTGTACCTATAATAACAGATAGAAAGGTTGGTTTTGAACTTAAAAATCGGAATCTTGAGTTTTTAAACCAACCAATGACTCCATATATACCGTTCTCTGTTAAAGTCCGCTTATCTAAACCAAAATGGAAAAACCTAAAAACATCATTTATGGACTAAAAACCTAGAATAAATACAATCACCAAATATTTATATTCCACTTTTCACCAACTCATCCAGCCAGTTTTCTAATGAAAAATAGCTTCCATCTGACAAAATAGCAAAAATCGTATTACTATATCTGCTCGCAGAAACATCTTCGCCCTGGTCAATCCACCCACCTATAAAACCAACTACATCTTGCAATTCCGGTATAAAACCATAAGTAAATTTATTCATCATACTCGTATAACCAGCTGTTCCATCTTCAAAAACATATAAAACTATATGCCCATCGTGACCATAGCCCAATTCAAATGTATACGCCACTGGTTTGCCAAAGTCTACATCATTTTCATAATCCTGAGTATACCACCCATATAATTCTTCAGTCGTTTTTGCAGTTACACCATAATCTAAATCTTGCCGACAATTTTTACATTTAGTTTTATCAAAAGCGTTTTTTGAATAATTGACTATACTCCAATGTGTTGATGAATTAGATTGCGAAACATTATTTTGACTAGGCTCCTCTATGGTTACATTCTCTTCTACCACTTCTTGTTGTCTATCGTTTTCCGATCGTAAAGCTTTTATCTCGTCGTCTTTTTGCATACTCTGCCACAACTCAACCCCACCAAAAACAAACCCACCAACAGTAAGAATCGCCAAGACCACAATGATTATTATGTGATTACATTTCTTAGCCTCTGACTTAACTAATTGTGTAGTTGATTCAGAAGAAACTTGTTCTTGTGGATTCATTTTTTATAATTCCTTATTTAACTTACGCTTATTATAACATAAAACCATATCACATATTGCTCTATCCAAGAAAAACTAATCAAAATATATGTTATAATTGTGTCATAATTACAGATAGAAAGGTTGGTTTTGAATTTAAAGATCGGAATTGTGGGTTTACCAAATGTGGGTAAATCTACATTGTTTAATGCACTTACAAACGCTGGAGCTCTTGCTGCCAACTATCCTTTTGCTACTATCGAGCCAAATGTCGGTATTGTACCTGTACCGGATGAACGACTAGACGTTCTCGCCAAAATGTACGAGACGAATAAAGTAGTTCCTGCCACCGTCGAATTCGTAGACATCGCCGGACTCGTCGCAGGCGCGTCCAAAGGCGAAGGTCTCGGCAACAAATTTCTCGCCCACATTCGCGAATGCCAAGCCATTTGCCATGTGGTACGTGCCTTCAAAAACGACGACATCGTGCGCGCCGACAATAAAATCGAGGAAGATATCATCAAACAAGCTAAAGATGATATAGATATCATCAATCTAGAACTTCAGCTCGCCGACGAAGAAACTAAAGCCAAGATTGCTGCCAAGCGTAAAAAAGATCCCGCAGACGAAAATATCCCATTCCTCACTGATAAGCCCGCCATCTATATGTTCAACGTAGACGAATCTGGCCTCACCGACAAAAGTCTCCAAGAAAAACTAAAAGCCCTCATCGCTCCAGCCGAAGCTGTTTTTGTTAATGCTAAGCTAGAAGAAGAAATGTCTAGTATGGACCGCACCGAAAGAAAAGAATTCCTCGAAAGCTATGGCGTAAAAGATGACGCCCTAGGTGAACTCATCAAAGCTGCCTACGAAACATTAGGTCTACAATCTTTTCTCACTGCCGGCAAAAAAGAATGTCGCGCCTGGACCATCAAAAAAGGGGCTACCGCTCCCGAAGCCGCCGGCACCATCCATACCGACTTCCAACGTGGCTTCATCGCAGCCAGTATTTGTAATTTCAATGATCTCAAAGAGCTCGGCTCCGAACAAGCCGTCAAAGCCGCCGGCAAATTAAGAACCGAAGGCAAAACCTACATTATGCAAGACGGCGATGTAGCAGAATTTAAATTCAACGTCTAGACAATCATAAGCCAATCTTTCACTTCAAAATCTTCCCCCACTACATCCGCCACTGCCAAAATTGGGTCGAATTTGCCAAACTCCGGCTTAAATCTCAAAAACGCTTCCGCCGCGTAGCGCATTCGTTTTTGTTTTTTAGTATTTACAGCCATCAATCCACCGCCAAAATCCGCATTCTTGCGATATTTCACTTCCGTAAAATAAATCATTTTATCTTTTACTGACACAATATCGATCTCATAAAAATACGTTTTATGATTCCGGGCAATAATTTCATGCCCCTGCCGCACCAAATACTCACACACCGCATCTTCTCCACGCGCCCCAATCTTAGTTGTATTTTTAGGAGCAGTTTTTTCTCTGCAAAACCCGGTTAGACTTTTGCACGGCTCAAAACTCCGCCGATGCTCTGGACAAATCCCATATTTAGAAATCGCATTTCGGTGAAGAGCCGTGCCATACCCCATGTGTTTATCAAACCCATACTTCGGATACTTCTCCGCCATCTCTACCATATATCTATCTCGCGCTACCTTCGCAATAATAGAAGCCGCCGATACTTCCCGTATTAAATCATCAGCTTTTACTACTACAGACACATACTTTTCTAAAGGCGTACTCTTCAAGAAATTCACTTTCCCGTCAATCACTATCTGTGAAAACGGCGCGTGAAGGCTTTGTACCGCCTTCACGGCCCTACGCGTTGCCAGCCTTAAAGCCTCCGATATCCCTACTTCATCTAGCTCCACATTCGTCACCCAGCCTAACCCGGTCGCCGCTTCTGCCAAAATTATCTCGTTTAGTTTCTCTCGCTTCTTCGCCGTTAATTTTTTAGAATCTTTCAGCTCATTGAACCACTCTTTTTCTTCCTCCGGCAAAATCACCGCACCCACAACAAGCGGCCCCGCTAAAGGGCCGCGTCCAACTTCGTCTATTCCCAGTATCGCCATTTAGGCTTCAGTTTTCTCTTCTACTTTTTCAGTTTCGGTAGCTTCTACTTCTTCTGGAGTTTCTACTACCTCTACTTCAGGTTCTTCTACCGTAGTGTCATTTACTGCCGCGCGGTCAAAATCCTTACCTTTGAGCCGTGCAGATTTACCACTCCGCTCACGTAGGTAAGAAAGATTGTTTCGGCGCACCTTGGAACGCTTAGTAATCTCAATTTTCTCTACCAAAGGCGAGTGAATCAAATAAGATTTCTCTACACCTACACCAGAAGTTACCTTGCGCACTACAATCCGTGCCGTGTGAGATTCTTTGCGATCTACGCGAATCACCACGCCTTCAAAAGTCTGCAAGCGAAACTTATTACCTTCCTTAATTTTCTGAGTGACTTTCACGGTATCACCAGAGCGCACATCTACCACCGCCTTCTTCTTTTGTGCATCACCAATTTGCTTTAAAATTGAAAAACTCATATTTTACCTTTTATATTAGACAATTACCTGTTATTTTACCATACTTATTTTAATTTTTCAAGGCCAATTTTACCCGTTCTTCTACTGGTAAATTCGGGTCCACCTTTTCTAGCGCTGCTGTTGCTTCTTTTAGAGGGAATCCTAACGCTATTAAAGCATCTAGCGCTTCGTCGTTTGCCACCACCGCTTTAGTAAATTTCGCCTCCGTCGCCCCATAGTGGCTCGGTATTCCCACCTTATCGCGAAGGTCCACTATCACCCGCTCAGCGCTCTTCTTCCCTACCCCAGAAGCCTTAGAAATAAACGCGCTATCAGCATTAGCTATCGCATTACGTACCTCTTCCGCCTCGGCTAAAGAAAGTATCGCTATCGCCGCCTTTGGCCCTACGCCTTGTACGGAAATCAAAAGTTCAAAAATCTTCTTTGCCGCCAAACTAGAAAATCCATACAATTCCTCCGCATTTTCGCGCACCTGGTGATAAGTGTAAAATTTCCGTCCTTCACTCAGGTTGCAAGCTTCAAAATCTGGCGTCGGCACTGTTATCTCATACCCCACCCCGTTCACATCTAAAATCAGGCTGTTACCAAACTTTTCTTCAATTTTACCCCTTAAGTGTGCTATCATGCTACCATTATAGCATATCTATAAAGACACCAAAAAACCATCAATTACCTCAATTCTATCACACTTATGCTTTTTTGTCAAGTTTAGGCCAAGCCTTCCGACCTCGCGTGTTTGAAAATTTATCTACCTCTTGCATTTCACCCTCACGATATAGCAAACTACACGTCACCGCCGCCGCCAAAGCATCTGCCGCATCATCTGGCTTTGGTTTCTCTTTCAAACCCAAATGCATCCGTGCCATTTCTTGCATTTGCGCCTTTGTGGCCGAACCATACCCAGTTAAGGCTTGCTTTATCGCATTTGGTGTGTATTCTCGTATATCCGCCCCACTTTGCTTCGCCACTAGCAAAATTACCCCGCGCGCCTCCGCCACTGCTATCCCAGTAGTAATATTCTTCGAGAAAAATAATTTCTCTACCGCCACCACATCTGGCTTGGTCTGTTCAAATACCAAATGTAAAGATTCATATAATTCCTTCAGTCTCTCCGGCATCGGTGCATCCACCATCGTAGTCACCGCACCATAGTCTAACGCTTTTGCTTCCGCTCGGCTAGACGTTTCAATCAGCCCAAACCCACAAATCCCAATCCCTGGGTCAATCCCCAGTATCCTCATTTTACATACCTTATCAAAGTTTCACGTAAATCTTTCGCTGATATCACAAACGGATTTTTCACCGTGCGTGGCGCTATCGCGTGCTTAAACCCTAACTTCTTTGCCTCAGCAATTCTTTGATCTGCCCGAAATGCTGACCGTATCTCACCACCTAATCCCACTTCACCAAACACCACATATTCTTCGCCTAATTTCCTCCCCGCCACTGCCGAAGCTATCGCCATACACACCGCGAGATCCGCCGCCGAATCATTCAATTTCATTCCGCCTACCACATTTATAAATATATCTTTATCACTGAGCTTTAATTTCGTCCGTCGTTCTATCACCGCAATCAATAAGTTTAACCGGTTCATATCAAACCCACTTGCCGTACGCTTTGGGTAACCATAATTAGAATTCGTCGCTAGCGCCTGGATTTCAACCAGTATTGGCCGATTTCCCTCCATCGTAGCTAATATCACTGAGCCATCCGTATTAGTTCTTTCCGCAAGTAATGCCGCCGATGGATTTTGTACTTCTTTTAAGCCCTCCTGCGCCATTTCAAATATCGCCACCTCATTGGTCGAGCCAAATCTATTTTTCACCGCTCGTACCGTTTTAAACCCACCATACCTATCACCCTCAAAATTTAGCACTACATCTACCAAATGTTCCAAAACCTTCGGCCCGGCCAACGTGCCTTCTTTTGTCACGTGCCCCACTATTATCACCGCCGTATCCGTGGCCTTCGCCGCCCGAATTATCAAATTCCCACAATTCGTCACCTGCGACACCGTCCCCGGCGCTGACGATATTTCATCCATCGCGAGCGTCTGAATAGAATCCACTATCACCAGGTCAAATTCGCCAGTCTCTATAGTTTTCGCAATATCATTTCCCGATGTAGATGCCGCAAAATTTAATTTTTCCGACTTCGCCCCCAGCCTTTCTGCGCGCAATTTTACCTGCCCCGCGCTCTCCTCGCCCGATATGTACAATACGTTATGTTTTTTCGCTACTTCTGCACAAATCTGCATCAGCAGCGTAGATTTACCTATCCCCGGCTGCCCGGCCAGCAAGCTCACCGACCCCATCAATATCCCCCCACCTAGCACTATGTTCAGATCGCTAAATTTAGTAAGTAATCGCGCCTTCGCATCAGACGGTACCACGGTGTTCAATTTTACAAATTCCAGCTTCTTACCAGAAGCCCGCCCCTTTTCTATCGCCGACTTTTTGCCTAGCTCCACTTCCGCTGCTTGCTCTACCAACGAATTCCAACTACCACAATTCGTGCACTGCCCTACCCACTTAGCATAACTCGCCCCACATTGTTGACACACAAACTGGACCCTACTCTTCATAGAACTATTATATCATGCCAGTTTCAGACTCCTAGCGCCTAAGTACTGAACTTCCTGCGTAACCACCCATCCGCCGGGCCGGCCGTCATCAAAATCACCAAATAATTATCATCTATATACTTTTGCAATTTTTCCACCAAATCGTCACTTAATTCTGCCGCCTCCGCTACTTCTTTATTTATCAATCCATCAATCAACTCTTCCGACTTTAATACCGGCAAGTTCGGATTCTCCCGCGTAAGGTATGTTGGTAACCAATAAATCTTATCCGCTCCGAGAAAAGCTTCCCTATATCCATTCCTTACCTCATGTTGCCTAGTATTTTGATGTGGCTGATATACTACCACTATCCCCTTTTTTCCGTGAAGTCGCTTTTCATCCTCCACGACCCCCATCGTCGCCGCAATTTCCTCTGGATGGTGCGCATAATCTGTATACACTCCCTCAGCAATCTTTTCGAATCTTCGTCCCACACCCGGAAATTCATTCAAAACTTCCATTATTCTCTCGCGCGAAACTTCTGGCGCCATCGCCTGAATCGCCTCCGCCGCCAGTGCCGCATCTTTCCTACGCACTTCACCTGCCAATTTAAATTCACTTTCATCAAAACTACTTTGTTTCACCACTCTCTCACTTTGTGCCTCGAACTGCTTAAACGCCTCCTTATAATCTTCCACCGTTGGGTAAATATCTGGGTGATCGTAGCTCACCGCTGGTATCACTGCTAGCCACGGATGATATTTAAGAAAGTTCCGGTCATACTCATCTGCTTCATATATAAAATATTTATCGCCCATTTTATAAGCACCGCTCGGCGCAAACCCCAACGTAGTCCCCACAATATACGAAACCGGTAAGCCCAATTTTAACGCTGCCCATATAATCATTGCTGTAGTAGTGGTTTTGCCATGTGTCCCCGCCACTGCCACCATTTTGAGCCCCAGCTCAGACACCAAAAATGCCGTCAGGTCATCTCGCTTGGTACATTTTACTCCCGCTTCACGCGCCAACACCAATTCTTTATGGTCTGCCGACAGCGCCGAAGTGTACACAAACCAATCCACTTCCCCCTCCAATTTCTCTCGCAAAAATTCTCCATCTTGCGGCCCAATCTTCACCTCGATCCCAGCTTTTATTAATTCATCATAAATCGCGCCCTTCGCCAAATCCGACCCCCACACCGCAAATCCAGCCGCCTTCGCCATCAACGCCAACGGCCCCATTCCCGTCCCAGATATACCAGATATATAGACATTCATGCTATAATTATATAATGATTATCAATTCCGAGCAAGAAATGCTAAACTTCGGCGCTGATTTTGCTAAACGCTTGGTATCAACGGGCGACCTCGCTGGGAGAACAGTTGTTGAGCTTCTCGGCGACGTCGGCGCCGGCAAAACCACTTTTACGCGCGGCTTAGCTTATGGCCTCGGCGTCAAAGAGCCAATCACTAGCCCTAGCTTCACCATTTCCAAATCTTATGCTCTGCCGCACAGCAACGGTCGCCTTATTCATTACGATTTCTACCGTCTCCCCGACCCCGGCCTCATGCTAGACGATTTACAAGAAAACTTAGATAACCCAGAAAATATCATCATTGTTGAATGGGGTGAATCTGTCGCAAATATCCTTCCAGAAAATCGTATCAGG
>JAFOJO010000034.1 GCA_017421325.1 Candidatus Saccharimonadota bacterium | reverse complement strand
TAGAGTCATTATAAGTATTTTTACATTCTATGCGGTTACCGAGATCTAGTTTACCAGCTTCATCTATGGTAGCGCGGTAGAGGGTACCAAGCCCTCCAATCATGATGTTACCATCTGGGAGTGGGGTGATGGAGTTGATGGCGGTTGGGTCACTATCAGCATCTTTACATTCTATACGGTTACCGAGATCTAGATTGCCATCTTTATCTACGGTGGCGCGGTAGAGGGTACCTCTATTTCCGCCAATCATAATACTGCCATCTGGGAGTGGGGCGATGGAGTTGATGTGGGCTGGGTAACTATCAGCATCTTTACATTCTATGCGGTTACCGAGATCTAGTTGGAGGAGTTCTGGATTCTGTTTGGAGAAGTCTGGGAGGTAGGATTCTAGGATTTGGTCTTCCGTGGTGATGGCTTCTTGTAGTTGGTCTGATATAGTGGATTTACCTTTGCCAGTTTCTGTGGCGGATTCTAGTGCAGATGATAGGGAATTGTAATATTCTTTGAGTTTTTCTATATCTTGGTGAAGTTTATTACAGTCCATAACAATTCCTAGTCGTTAAGATTGTTATCATTATTCACATTGCAGCCGCATTGCCCACCAAGCACTTCTAGCGCCAAGATGGCCTTGCTGAGCTCTTCCATTCTGGCTTCATATTCTACAATATCTTCAATACCAACTTCATCATCACCAATACTAGCTAATTCATCTAAATTTATATCTGGATATAACTCACGCTCTGGTGCAGGACCATAGAGGGCTTCTACTACCTTGCGGTAACTATATACCTCAAAATCTTTTGGTTGATATTCATATTTGCCGGGGTGTATTTCGGAAAAATCAGTACGACTGGCGCCACGTTCTTTCATCTGAACATTCCAGCCGTCGCTATCTTGGAAGAAGCCGTAATGTTTGGCTATACCTAGAATAAAGTTTTGGTCATCTGGATTAGTGATGCCTTGAATAAACCCGTCCCATAATGCTTTGTCTAGACCACCCTTTCTGCCTTTTTCCCATTTGTCGATAACCCGCATGACATTACGAATAGACAAGACGGAGTCCTCTAACCTAGGTTCGATTTCATCGCCAGATGCTGTTTTGTGATTAAAATCACTCTCGCGCCATTTACCGCTAAAGATTCTTTGAGTTTCGTGAGCTAGCTGGCAAAGATTGAAGATTTTCTCTAGCGATTTGTCTATTTCTGGGAGTCTTAAGTTGCCTTGGCGATCTGCTAACCTCATTACGATAACCTGGAATAGCTCATTATCTTCGGGATGAAGTTGTTCTTTGTAGCTACGATCGTTCTCAGACATGGGAAGATAATCGTATTCTAAAATATCTAGGCGAGATTCAAAAGCTGGGTTTAATCTCTCCGTGCCACGGTAGTCTACGATATTAGAGGTAAGATTGCCCGTCATGGTGATAGAAAAGCCTGGTTTTATTTTGGTCGCGCCTACCCCTGGTATATAACAATTATCGCCTGGGCGGCGCTGCAATACATCATTTAATGATATTAATATGGCGGTGGGGATAGCATTGGCCTCATCGATAATTACTGGACGCCCCTCCTCTACGCCACGGTAGACAGCCTGCTTAACGGTTTCTACCTCCGTACCAAAAGCCTGGTTTTTGAGCTTGAATATTTCTAGAATTTTATTTGCAGCATCTTGAGATTTTTGAGGATCTTTGGCATCTTCTGGATTTTCAGCCTTCCATTTGTCAAACTCAGCGTCTAAATCTTTTTTGTGCTCTAAGATTGTTTTGCCATTGAATTTAGTTAGCTTAAGAGTTTTGTCTGCGAAGAGATCTTGAGTGGTTAAATCTTTTGAGCCAGATACAATTAGAGGAATGAAGAGCCTTTTGGTCTCGGAATCGCCATCGCGCAAAGCTTTTTCGAAATGCGTAATGTTTTTACGATATGTACTAGCTAGAAAATCACGGTAATCTTTTTTCTTTAAACCAGGATTCTCAGCTTTATATTGCAAGAATTGTTGCGACGCGTCTTCATAGGCGGCACGGCTGATGGCTGATTGTTTGGCAGCGGTAATCGCAAGCTCTGTCTTACCACCGCCTAGATGGCCATGGATAAAAGTCGGCTGCCCGATAGCCATGTTCCTTTCTAGATGCTCTAAGTTTTCTTTAACGTATGGCGTAGTAACCATATTACCATTTCGAATTTCGTTAATATGTGATCTAAGTTCATTGCCATACACGATATAATAACCTTCTGGTGATTTTTGCGCTAAGTCTTGCTTTGCTCGCTGATTTTCCTTCAGTTTTGCGTCTAGCATGCGATTGGAGTCATAATTATTTTTTGCCATATAGGCCACTTCGAGCTCGGACTCCTCATGGATTAATTTGTGATATTCGTTGCCACACGCAAGAAGTTCTTGACGCATGAATTTTTGCATAGCAATTTCGGCTTGACTGGGTTCGGCGGCTTCTATATCTATTGAATCCCGAGATTCAAAAAGTTCATCCTCATCATACACATCGCTTATGCTTACCACCGTTTCGGACGAGGCTTTCTTCGGCTGATCCTCTGAAGGACCGCCTATATGCTCTGCCGTGGTAGGAGCAAATGATGCTGGCACTGTATCTCCTGATTGAGGATCGTAGCCAAGCGACCTCCAGGCTGCATCAGCGAGGCGCTTTGCTACATTACGCTCATTTCTATCTGTTATATCCTTTTCGGCTTGTCGAAAGGGTTCGTTCTTTTTCGCCTCGGGATTGTTGAAACGTTTTCCTGATTCCATAGAAATAATAACCTCATGTTTATTTTCTTATTTTATTGTAACATACTACTGCTTATTTATAGCATATTATCTTGTTAAAGTTCTGAGAGTCAACTGACAATTTTTACTACCTATACATACTTGACAAGTGTGGTATCATTGTATTATGTCTAAAAACTTAGTGATAGTAGAGAGCCCGGCGAAGGCGCACACCATCGAGAAGTATCTCGGCGGTGATTTCAAGGTGCTGGCCAGTGTGGGGCACATTAGAAAAGATACCAAAGTAGATAAGACTACTTTTGATGTGACATACGAGATAGACCCGGGGCACAAATCTATTATTGCTGAGCTGAAAAAAGAAGCTAAGGCCGCCGATAAAATCTGGCTCGCAACGGATGAGGACCGCGAAGGAGAATCTATTTCGTGGCACCTGTGCGAGGTACTGAAATTACCAAAAAATACGGCGCGGATTACTTTTCATGAGATCACTAAACCAGCATTAGATGCGGCGATTCAAAACCCGCGGACAGTAGATATGGACATGGTGGCCAGCCAACAGGCACGGCAAACTCTAGATATGCTAGTGGGGTACGACTTATCTGATATTGTGCGCAAAAAGGTGCCAGGGGCGATATCGGCAGGGCGGGTGCAGAGCCCAGCACTAAGGCTAGTGGTGGAACGCGAGAAGGATATTGAAAAATTTGAAAGTAAATTCAATTTTAAGGTAACGGGGAAATTTGCGAAAGATGGAGCAGATTTCGATGCTGCATTGGATAGTAAGGGACCAGAGACGGAAGATGCTGCACGCAAGTTGTTAGAGGAATTATCTGGTGCGAATTTCGAAGTGGCCGAAGTAGAAGAAACGGAAGGTAGCAAAGCCAACCCTGTGCCGTTTACCACTGCAGCTTTACAGATAGAGGCTAACTCTAAACTGGGGTTTGCTTCGCGTACCACTATGAGCACAGCACAAGGGTTGTATCAAGCGGGGCTAATTACTTATCATAGAACGGATTCATTAAATCTATCTAGCCAGGCTATCGGGATGATTTCGGCCTATATCGAAGAAAATTTTGGCAAAGATTATTTAAAAGTGCGGCATTTTAAAACTAAAGACGCTAGTGCACAAGAAGCACACGAAGCAATTCGGCCAACCAATATAACCAGGCTTGATGCCGGCAAAAATGATTATGAGAAACGACTGTATCGTTTGATTTGGGCACGGACAGTAGCAACGCAAATGGCAAACGCTAAGGTAGCCAAAACCACCATTAAAATTTCCGGAGGGAACGAGACATTTACCGCTAAAGGTGAAGTGGTGGTATTTGACGGGTTTTTGAAAGTTTACGGCAAATCCAAGGATCTAGAGCTACCAAAAGTAGCTAAAGGCGACAAAATGGATTGTTTGGAGCTAACCGCACGGCAAACTTTTGCAAAGCCATCTGCCAGATATACCGAAGGTTCCTTGGTAAAGAAGCTTGAAGAGTTAGGGATTGGCCGGCCGTCTACCTATGCCTCGATTATGACGGCGATTCAGGCGCGTGGCTACGTGGTAAAAGGCGAGAGCGAGGGTGAAGAACGCGAAGTAGTGGAACTAAAAGCCATCAAAGGTAAAGTTTCACGAGAAGTAGTAAAAGAAAAATTTGGCGCCAACAA
This sequence comes from Candidatus Saccharimonadota bacterium, assembly GCA_017421325.1. Lineage (GTDB taxonomy): Bacteria > Patescibacteriota > Saccharimonadia > Saccharimonadales > Saccharimonadaceae > Nanosyncoccus. Next base: position 7,690 of record JAFOJO010000034.1, on the reverse strand, counting down.
GGGCAAATTAATCCCTACACCAATCGGTGAATTGGTATCTGGGTTTCTTATTGATAACTTCAAGAATATCGTAGATTATAAGTTTACTGCGAATATCGAGAAAGATCTAGACCTAGTAGCGGATGCCAAACTAGAGCGCGTGAAAATGTTAAAAGATTTTTATGGGCCGTTTCGGGATACAGTACTGGTGGCAAACGGCGTGGAACGGTATAACAATGCGCGACTACTTGGTCATGACCCAGAGACCGGTAAGCCAATTTATGCTAAAGTCGGGAAAAATGGCGGTTTTATTCAGCTGGGTGATAATGAAAAAGAGGCTGGCGAAAAACCACGTTTTGCACCGTTACCGAAGCGAAAATCCGTGAAGACTGTCAATTTAGAGCAAGCTCTGAAGCAGCTAGCTTTGCCGGCTTTGCCGAGAAATCTAGGTAAAGCACCCGATGGTGCGGAACTAATTGCCGCTAATGGGCCATTCGGACCATACCTGAAGGGCGGCAAATACAATATCCCAATGAAAGATTTTGACCCCTATACTGTGACTCTAGAAGAAGCATTACCTCTGTATCAGGCTAAGGTGGATTCGATTATTGCTGACTGGGGTGAAATTATGATCATTAATGGTGCTTATGGGCCATATGTGAAGGGGCCGGGGCGACGCAATAACGCAAAAATCCCGAAAGAAACTGACCCCAAGACTATTACACGCGAGCAGGCAGAAGAGATGCTCGCCAATAAACCAAAAGCCACCAGACGTGGTGTAAGGGGTGGAGCGAAAAAGAAAACTACCACTAAGAAGGCCACAGCTAAGAAAACCGCAAAGAAGGCCGCGAAGAAATAATCTAGTAATCTTCTACGAAAGTAAATTCTTTACCAGCGATAGAGATGATAGAGTCTGGCTCTGCACCCATAGTGGTGAGCTCGCCACGGATGCCGAGTTTTTTCATAATATCGCGCAGGCGGTTGACACTGGCGTAATTATTTAAGTCTGTGCGGCGGGCGAATTTTTCAATTTTTTCACCAGTGACGATAAATTTGCCGTCCTCGGTTTCTTCTACCTTCCAAGCGGTCTTGAGTTCTTTAGGATTTAAGGAAATTGTAGGAATCCCATCGCGGGTCCTGGCGCTTTCATCTCGCTCGGGGGCGCGTCCAGCCGGCCCGTCGCCACGGGCAGCTGGCGCTACTCCTCGCTTTGCCAAGCTCCGGACCCCCCTTCGCTGAGACGAAAGCACCACCCGCGATAATTCTCGCAAAAGCTCTTTTAGTCCTTGGTGGGCGCTAGACGAAATCGTGAAAATCTGGGCGGAGGGGTTTTTGGCCAAGATCGAGGCCATTTGCATCTCAATAATCTCTTGATCTACACCTTCACACTTGGTAAGCGCGACAATTTCAGGGCGGTCTTTCAAATCTGAATACTTTTCTAGCTCTTTGCGAATAGTTTCGTAAGCCTCGCCGGCGTCGTTATTATAAACATCTACCAGATGCAGCAATACTGCGGTGCGGTCTACGTGACGAAGGAAAGCGTGGCCAAGGCCTTTGCCTTCGGCAGCGCCTTCAATTAGCCCCGGAATGTCAGCTATAAGTAAGTCGCGGCCATCGATAGTAGTTACGCCAAGATTAGGCGTGATAGTAGTAAAGGGATAGTCTGCGATTTCGGGCTTAGCATTGGAAATCACAGAAAGAAAAGTAGATTTACCAGCATTAGGTAAGCCTACTAGGCCAACATCAGCCATGGTTTTAAGCTCTAATTCCGCCTCGAATTCTTCACCAGGTTCGCCAACTTCAGCAATAATTGGGGCTTGGCGGGTAGAACTCTTGAAATGCGCGTTGCCAAAACCGCCATCGCCACCCTTGGCAATAATTGCCTCTTGGCCGTCGGTAGTGAGATCAGCCAAAACGCGACGCGAATATCCAGTTTCGGACACACTCGAGGCCGTTCGGCCAAGCTTACGGTTCTCAACTGGATTATTTGCGTCGCTCTTCTCTAACCTATACACCACCGTGCCAATTGGCACTTCTACGATCAAATCTTTACCGCTCCGCCCAGCTGCACGCTGGCCGGCGCCATTTTTACCGTTTTCGGCCGTCAAAATAGGAGTGAAGCGAAAATCTATCAAAGTGTTAGTATCTTTATCTGCTTTAAAAATGATATTGCCACCGCGGCCGCCGTCGCCACCGTCTGGGCCGCCCTTAGGAATATAAATCTCGCGGCGAAAAGAAACGGCACCGTTGCCGCCATCACCGGCTTTTAAACTTACCTTAGCAGTATCTACAAACATACCGTAATTATATCACGAAAAAGCATTTTATGACAGATTATAGAGGTATTTGCAAGAATTATCGTTTTAATATTGCATAATTCGCCATATCTCGGAAGCTTCGCAATGTGATAATCTAAAGATTTTATCACATTGCTCCGCCCCTTCGGCGGCCAAATCTGAGATTTGGCCTTTATGTTCCTCGATTACGGCGAATTACGCAACAAGACTACTATATACTCTTATTATATCATGCTTATGCTAAAAAATCAAGACTTGACGACCGTACGCTTATGCTTTATTATGGATTTAAGCTGATACGCTTCACAGGGGTTCCACTGAGTTACTTAGTGGAGTGTGGAGACTTACATTAAAAACAAAAACAGCGGATTAAAACAAACCAATGTGCCCCAAGGGTGGGCGCGCATCAGCGCGAAAAGAAGACGACTGTAAAAGTCGTCTTTTTTCTAGCCGGTCGAAACCACGTGGCTTAACGCCGGTCGGAGGTGGGTTCATTAAGCTGTGACCGATTAACCAGCCGGACCAAACCGGTGGCATCGGGATCACATATATTTACGTAAAAATTGTCCTCTCCGCTAAGTTTGTCTATGAAGAGCATAGCGGCAGAACCCCCTTCATCCACGCAGAGGTAACTGCCGATGGAGCCTACTCCTACAATATAGGGGTCTTCGTCGCTAGGATTCTTTTTGTAGGAAACATAGCTTGCGGGATTAAGCAACGACCCCTTAGCGTCGAGACCAAGAGACTCCTTTAAATATTGCGGGCTGCGACGGCCTTCGACGGTGCCGAACTCATCAGAGATATCCCGAAGCTCTTCCGCGGTGGGGATACCGTAGCCTTCCGGAAATGCGCCAGCTTCTTCCAGTTGACGTAAATCCGAAAGATTGAAGAATCTTGTGCCCGCTTTGATGACGGTGCCGTCTGCGAGCACGATATCTTCCTCCACACGGTAATCTTCCAAAGCAATACAAAGACCACTTTTGAGAACGTAGGCGTTATTGGGTGATTGAATGGATGCTTTTTTCATTTTGTCCTCCTTGTAATGTACTATTTTTTAGAAAAATCCTGTGATTTTTAATTATACCACAAAAAGAGGAAAAAGCCAAGTCAATCCTTGGGCTAATTTAATAGAGAAAAGTGGTATAATATAACTATGATAAAATTCACGATAATTACGCTGTTTCAAGAGGCTTTAGAGCCATACCTAGAGACTTCGATGATGTGGAAGGCCACCGAAAAAGGCTTGGCGGAGTTTGATTTCGTGAATTTACGCGAATTTGGCCTGGGACCGCATAAGTCGGTAGATGATACGCCGTATGGGGGTGGGGATGGAATGTTACTTCGGTGTGAGCCGGTATTTAATGCGATAGAGTCGGTGAAAGCTAAAGACCCAGATGTGAAAGTTATTTTGCCTACTCCAGTGGGGGAGATTTGGAATCAGGAAATGGCAAGAGAGTTTGCGGGAGTGTCCGAGCCTGTTTTTTCGGAAGCGGGACTTGAATTTTCAAGCACGTCATGCGCTGGTCAGCCGGCAGAACCGTCCCTACGGGACGAACCTGTCGGTGACGTCAGGGATATACGTGTTGAAAATTCAAATCAGAACTTCATGCGTCCGAAAAAACAGGTTTCGGCCACCCCCGTAAATAAACATTACATTATCCTATGTCCCCACTACGAGGGGTATGACGAGCGGATCTTGTCGATCGTGGATTATAAAATATCTCTAGGGAAATATGTGCTAACTGGAGGAGAGTTGCCGGCGCTGATAATTATTGACTCCGTAGTGCGGTTAATCCCAGGGGTGTTAGGGGGCGAAAAGTCGGCCGAGATAGAGAGTTTTTCGGATGGTGATAATTTAGAATATCCGCAATATACTAAGCCTTATGATTTTCGCGGGATGACGGTGCCAGATATTTTACTCTCTGGCAATCACGGTGAAATCGCCAAATGGCGTGCGGAGCACAGCGGTAAGGCATGAATTTAGCGGATTCGGTAGAAACACTAAAGGGTATTGGACCGAAGACGGCAGAGGCGCTAAAAAGGGCCGGTATCCGTACGGTGCGGGACTTTTTTTATAATTTGCCGAAAGATTACGAAAGTTACGCAGCGCCCACCTCTATCGCCGAGATGAGGCCAGGCAAGGTGGTAATAAAGGGAAAGATAGATAGCTTATCTACCCGCCAGGCGCGTAGAAGGCGGCTATCTATCACTGAAGGGGTAATTAGGGATAATACTGGGGCGGTAAAGGTAGTATGGTTTAACCAAGCCTATAGAGTACGACAGTTTTCACCGGAGAAGGAGTATTATTTTACCGGCAATTTTGAGCTAAAAAATGGACGTTATAGCCTAATTTCGCCCTCAACCGCAGAGGTAGCCGATATTGACCCTAAAAACGGTCTGAGCCCTATCTACGTGGCCCACGGGGCAATTAAATCGCATGATTTTAGGCGCTTGGTATCAAATTCGCGTAGTAAATTCAGTGAAATCCCTGATTTATTGCCCACGGTAAAGCCTGGTACACGTAAAAATGCGCTGTTTTTTGCCCATTTTCCGAATTCGCCAAAGTCTGCCCAAAGGGCCAGGGATTATCTGGCATATGAGGAGCTATTCGAGCTGATATTAGCGGCGAAACTGAACCGCCAAGAAAATGAAAAGTTAAAAGCGGTAGAAGTGCCCTTCGTAGCGGCTAAAATCAAGGAATTTGTGGCAAGTTTACCATTTAAATTAACAGGGGCGCAGCGGTTGGCGGCGTGGGAAATTTTCCAAAATATGGAGAAAAATACCCCAATGAACAGATTGCTGCAAGGAGATGTAGGATCTGGCAAAACTATGGTGGCGGCACTAGCAGCGTATGAGGTGGTTTTACAGGGGCGACAGGTGGCGCTTTTGGCGCCTACGGCTATACTAGCCACCCAGCATTACGAAGGGCTAAGTAAAATTCTAGAAAAATTTGGTGTAAAAACAGCTTTGCTTACTGGGGCGACCAAGAAAAAGGCAGAGCTAAAGAAACAGATAGCCGCCGGAGAAATAGACTTCGTAATAGGTACGCACGCACTGCTGACTGATGATACGGAATTTCAAGATTTAGCGCTGGCAATAATAGATGAGCAACACCGCTTTGGGGTGGAACAGCGGCAAAAATTACTGCTAAAATCCCCAGATGGACTGGCACCGCACTTACTTGCCATGACGGCCACCCCGATACCGCGGTCTTTACAGCTGACGGTATTTGGCGACCTAGACGTATCTATCCTAAACGAAATGCCAAAGGGGCGCCGACCCATTACTACCAAGATTTTGACAGAGGTAGAGACTAGAGAATTACTCTACCCTAAGATTCGCGAAACTCTAAATAATGGTAGCCAAGCCTACTGGATTTGCAAAGCCATAGACGACGATCCACGCACCGAAACTACCTCAGTAAAATCGCGCTGCGCAAAACTACAACGAGATTTTTCAGGGGTAAAAATTGAGTTTCTGCACGGGCGGATGAAACCGGCTGAGAAAGATGAGATAATGGAACGGTTTTCTAGGGGCGAAATACAGATACTAGTATCTACTACGGTGGTAGAAGTGGGGGTAGATGTGCCAAATTCCACCCTCATGGTGATAGAAAATGCTGAAAGCTATGGCCTGGCGCAGCTGCACCAGCTGCGGGGGCGTGTGGGACGGGGGAGCAAAGCATCGTTTTGTTATCTACTCACTTCTGGCGATACCAGGCCATCTTTGCGGCTACGAGAATTAGAGAAATCTAACGATGGGTTTCATCTCGCCGAGGTGGATTTGAAACTACGTGGCCCGGGCGAAATTTATGGCGCATTGCAGCACGGGGCGCTAGATTTGCGCATTGCCACGCTATCTGATACTAAGTTAATTCACCGCGCACAGGCAGACGTGCAGAAATTTTTGCAAAATCCCGAAAATATGGTAAAATATAGGGAATTAATGAATGGTATTACCAAATACCAGCAAATTACCACGTTAAATTAATGATTCCTGGCGGGGCCTGTCGCCAAAAAATAAATAATTCATATGGATAATATTAAGGTTACATCTGGGAAATTTAGAGGGAGAGCTATTAAGTCCCCTAATTCTAAGCTCACCCACCCGATGGGGGCGAGGGAAAAGTTGGCATTATTTAATATGATTGCTGACTATTTGCCAGGAGCGGTGGTGCTAGATGCTTACGCTGGCTCGGGAGCACTGGGGGTAGAAGCTCTCTCGCGCGGGACGAAGCATGTGGTGTTTGTAGAAAAAAATCCGCAAATAGCACAAGTAATTCGTAGAAACTTGGCAGAATTAGGACTGGACGAGATGGCCGAAGTGCATGATGAAGATGCCGGGAATTTCTTACCGGCGAGTGAATTAGATATTATTATTGCCGACCCGCCATATGATAATTTTGACACCCGTGGCGTAGAAAATTTGGCTAATTTTTTGAAGAAAACTGGGGTGTTAGTATTATCTCACCCTAGTGAAGCGCCGGAAATTAGCGGATTAAACTTAAGCAAAACTCGTAAATATGCCGCGGCGCGGATTTCTATTTACACCAAGTAAAATAATTGTTATACTAAAAGTGCAATATTCAATTATCTGAGTGGAAACTAGCACTTTTTATTGATTACACGAAAGAAAATGGCGCCGTGAGGCATCAAATTGTTCGTGTAGTTAATGCTAGTATCGGATAATTGGATATTGCACCCCTTGCGGTGCCATTTTTGTATATATACCCCGTTTACAAGTGGCGCCACAAAGAATTAGTAAATTAATATACCTGAAATAGCGGGTCCTGTCACCCATATTCTATCTTGGGCTGCGTCCAGCCGGCCCGTCGACTAAAGTCGCCCATCAGGCGTCATCTCGGAAGAATGAGCAAGTTCATTCTTCGCTCGATTCCTTTGATGGCCTGCCATGGGCGGGCGGCGCTCATCCTCGCCTTGCCAGGCTCCGGAGGCCCTGCGATAGAATATTGAGTGCCACCCGCTAAAAGATATATATACAAAATCAAACCAAGAGAGGGGTAAAATGGGCGAAATAAAACAAATAATTATACAGAATTCTTCTACAAAGCTTTCCGTAGCATTCTTCTAGTCTCCATACCACTTCTTGCCCTCTCTACCCTCATCCTTAGCTCTGTCTCCCACTCCTCTGCAGATACTACTACGGTAGATAATGTCTTCTTTGATCTTCAGGTTTCTTGTACTATTGGTAGCAATGTTACTTCAGTTCATACAGCAGAGATTAATGGCGGCCAGCATAAGACTGAAGTTGGTGAAACTAAAGTTAGTACTTATTGTAATGACAATAATGGCTATAATATCTATGCTATAGGTAATAGCGGAAACGTAGATGGTAATACAGACTTAGTAGTAAATGGTCTAAGTAGTGATTATAATATTAAGACTGGAGTATAT
>JAFOJO010000033.1 GCA_017421325.1 Candidatus Saccharimonadota bacterium | reverse complement strand
GGTAATGAGGCCGGTGCTGTCGTACTGATACAACTTGCGGAACTTGAAGTAATCAATAGTCCACATTTCGCTGGCGCGACAAATTTTATCTTGACCGGATGTGGAATAGAATTCGCAGAGCTCCATAGCTTTAGCTTCTTTTCTTGATGCACCCGTAAAGGCGGTAGACATGGTGGGCGAAGCGCCATTGCAATCATACTCGAGTGTGGCGAAAATTGCTGACATCTTATCTGCTGCGTAAAGAAGTTGACCGGTAAAACCGAGCTGATTATCCATATTGTATTGGAGCAAGCTGATTTTTTCCTCGGAATTGACGTTACTCCTGGGGGATGCTTTGGCAAAGTCGTAAAGATAAGATTGCTCGATATGGCGTAAGCTGACGTCATCGCGGTTACCGTTGTCGGCGATATCTCCGATAATGTTCTCGGGTAAGTCGTGGCGCCTGATTACTTCCATAATCTCTCGATAGGTAAAGTCGCCATCTTGAGTAGCAGTGAAAGACGGGCCGTAGTAATACATCAATACACGATCTACAATTACCTGCATTAGGTTGGTGTGGGCTGCTACTGTCTCTGGTCCTATTTGGTTAGGATCAAAGGAGCCGTAGCGTGTGCTGCAACACCTTAATACCGTGTTGGACTTGGCTACGCATTCGAGCTGTTGAACAATGCCGAGAACTTCTTGTGCGGTGCAGGTGGGCATATTGAAAGAAACCCTAGATATTTTTGCTTCTCCTGCTAAGGCGTTATCGTACTCATTGAACAAATCGTATATTTTGATATCCATATTTGCACCTCCTGTAAATGTACTCCACCCTGTTAAAAGTATTATAAGAGATGCTCCTAGATGTGTCTAGGGAGAAAAAATGTCCAAAAGATGGTTTAACCATTGACATTTTGAGTAAAGTGTGCTATAATGAGAGTATAACTTGGTCATTATTGGGAGTTATTATGGCGAAACGCCTTTTTTTGTTATTATTTTCTGCTTTTATAGGGATAGTTGGTAATCCTGAGATTTTGATGGCATCAGATAGCTACGAATTAGTTGGAATAAGCAATGCCGGTATCACAGAGACGATACCAATAGAAGAGCCCGTCTCTGAAGTAGTGGAGGAATCTGCTGCACCTACGCCTATAGTAACTACCTCTTATGTAGCACCTGTTCCGGCATATGTAGCGCCACAGATTGCAAATTATACTGTATCTTTTTATATTAATTCCGTTGATGAATATACTAATACTGTGAACAGTTTGCGATATGATGGGATCTATAAGTTTAGAAAAATGATATATGGACACAACACGGGAAATTTATTAGGGAATTTAGCAAATCGACGTATTGGTGAAAACTTTACCATTACGGAGGGTGGTATGGCAAAACAATATGTCGTATCGGACATTCAAATATATAGAAAAACTGAAGATGGTTATTTGGAAAATAACCGTAAGTTGATGTCTAATATTGCCAATACGGCTATGGGCTACGATGTAGCTCTGTTTACCTGTTACGGTACTTCCTATGGCAACGGTGATGCTTCGCATCGCTTGGTGATTTTTGCAAACGCTGTATAGGAAATGTGATAAAATACACCTATGAGAAAGCGAGAGCACAGAGGTGTTTTTGTTACACTGATTTTTGCTGTTGGAATTTTAATTTTAGTTGGGATAATATTGGTACGAAATAGCGTTTCTCGAAGGTCTGTTCCGACATCTAGTAACGAATTTCCGCGTATGGAAATCAGCTTAAACGGTGCTACCCTGGAGGAAATATATGAAAATGGTAAAGAGATAAAATATCTAGGGAATAATGTGACGGTAACGGATGGCGATAAGGAAGAAATATATGAAGATGTGGAGATAAAGGGACGAGGGAATGCTACTTGGGCTCAAATTAAGAAGCCTCTGCAAATAAAGTTTAAGCAAAAAGTGGATTTGTTGGGATTGGGGCCACGTAAAAAATGGATACTGCTGGCCAACTATGCGGATTGGACAAATTTACGAACAGACACAGCGTTTTATATTGAGAAGATGGTAGGGGAGAAATATGCCTATCAGGGGGATTTCGTGGAGTTAAGCGTGGATGGTGAATATCAAGGACTATATTATTTAACGCGTGGGATAGAAGTTGGCAAGAATGCAGTAGATTTGAGGGATCCGTATGGGGTGCTTGTGGAGCTAGATAACGTATACGGGCAGGCGGAGAAATTGTATTATACGACTAATAATGGAGAGTATTTAACAGTAAAAGATATAGTTAATGATGATAATGGGGCTATAGCGATGGAGGATTTCGTAGCAAGTTTTAATGCGTTGGAAGAGGCTGTGAAAAATCGTGACTATAATGCGATAAACGAATTGATAGATGTAAAATCTTTTGCGGAGTATTATTTGATAGAAGAGTTAATGCTCAATACGGATGCGTATTATACTAGTCAATATTTTTACAAAGATGGCTTGAATGATAAAATTCATGCGGGGCCAGCGTGGGATTTTGATATATCACTAAATAATTATCGGCGAGGGCAAGATAATGATCCGGCGATGCCGTTTACTCCGATGATAGAAATGGAGTACCTGCCTCCGGGTGAGCAGTATTTACAATGGTCGCGATTATTTGCTAGATTGATCGATATTCCGGAGTTTAGGGCCGAGGTGGACAGGGTGTTTAACGCTAGGCTATCTGGGCGAAAGGATGAATTATTGAAACATATATTTGTACAGGCGGCGCGAATATATGATGTGGCGATGCGGGATGGCGAAAAATGGGAAAAAGATGACTATGTAATGGATGTAAAAATGATGTTGAGGTGGCTAAGCGCACGATTTGACTATATGGAGCAAGAATATGGTACGGAGCGCTACCAAAATCATCCCGCTTATGATATAAATGTAATAGAAGTTTAATATTTAAAACAAAAGGGAGGCATAATGTGCACTGGTGTGAGATTTATTGATAATAATGGCGGGATGTATTTTGGCCGGAATTTGGACTGGTCGGTGCCGTATGGGCAAAAAGTGGTAATTACGCCGCGGGGATATAAGTATAATTCGGCATTTCTGGGCGAAATGAATATGAAGGGCGGAGCGATTATCGGCATGGCGATTGTGGCCGAGAATACGCCACTGTATTTTGATTGTGCAAATGAATCTGGGCTCGCCATTGCGGGGTTAAATTTTCCAGGTTATGCCCAGTATGCAGAAACTGCGGTAGATGGCAAAACTAACGTGGCGGCTTATGAATTCCCGCTGTGGGCGGTAGCGAATTTTACTACTGTAGCAGAGGTAGAGAAGGCTTTGAAGGAAGTGGCGATCGTGGCCAAGCCAATTAATGAACGATATCCGGTGTCTGAGTTGCACTGGATTATTGGTGATAAAGAGCGCTCTATTGTGGTGGAATATACGGCAAACGGAATGGAGATTTTTGAGAACGATGTAGATATTCTTACAAATCAGCCGGGTTATGGATGGCACAAAGAGAATTTGCGCAACTACATGAATCTCTTCCCGCAAATGCCAAAGGAAGTAAAATGGGGCAAGGCCAAGATGACGGCATTTGGCTCTGGGTCGCTAATGCGGGGTATTCCGGGTGACTACTATGCACCGTCTAGGTTTGTAAGGGTGGCGTATCTTAATACTCATTATCCAGTAAAGAATAATGAAGCAGAAAATGTGTCTAGACTTTTTCATACGCTTACAGGAGTAGCCATGATAGATGGTGCGGCACAAATGGGTGATGGTGCTTGCGAAAAAACTATTTATACTGGTGGATATTCTGCTGTCACCAAGACTTATTACTATAATACTTATGAAGACCCAGCTATTCAAAAGGTGGCGATGGGGGATTATAATTTAGATTCGGCAGATTTGGTGCAGGTTTAATTGCAGTATAATTTAATTAACTAAAAAGGAGCCAAAATGGCAAAAGCTAAAAATAATAATCTAATTTATATCGGTATTGCGGTAGTGGTAGTGGTTGCGGTGATCATAGGCGTGATTGTGGCAGTAAAAGGAAATGGCGGCAATAATGGTGGCGATGGTGGCGACAATGGTGGCACTTCGCAAGATGCTGGGCTAACTGCGGCAGATTTGGCCAAGGTAGATGTAGAAATAGAATACGGCGATTATGATGGCATGGAGAAATTATCTAAATCTATTCAAAATGGCGAAATGACTGGCAAAGTAGTAAAGATTGATGGCGTCGTAATGCATCCTGGTACTAGCTACAGCATTGGTCAGGCTAACGAAAGTGGTTCGGCTAAGATTGGCACGCAATTTGATATTTTAGATGCCGCTGCAGCTTACTATCCGGCCGATAAAGATCGTGTGGCGATTACTGGTAAAGTAGTAGAGAAAGAGCCACTGTACTACATGATTGAAACTTTGCAAGAGTTTGTAGAGAAGTAATATAGGTCGTAGAATGAACAATATAGGCCCTAGTGTGGGTCTATATTTTATGATGAGTGGTTTATTTGCTAGTTGGCAACACAGCGCACAGACCTGCCAAGGCCTTTGCTAAAATTAGCAGATACGCTTACACTCTTGTCCTTGTCGAGATATAAAAGATATGCACTGCCACCACTATATGTATTGGACCAGTAATTGCCGCTACTATCAATAGTATTTCCGTTAATCTTTCCAGACAGCGTAAACCAAACTGGCTCTTCTACCAATCCAATATTGGTAGAAGATGAATTTTTATTATATAAGTAGTTCAACCTAGCAAACTCATTAGTAGAACCAGGTAGTGTTTCGGATTGGTTGGATATAGTAGGTGATCTCCATCCTTTAGGACATATAGAGTTCTTAGGATTCTTAGATATATCACTTAACGTATCTTGTGTTAATGAAGAAGAGTTATTAGATGCTATAGCTGCAGTCCAGTTATAGTAATTACCTAGTGAATTATGGCCTGTTTCTGTACTGTCTGTCTTATTAGCACTATATGGTGCAGTATTAATATTCTGCCAACCAGAAACATTAGTACCAGTAAAATCTATAGTGGTAGCTGTGCTAGCTGGAGTATAGTATATTACTCCATTGTCTTT
>JAFOJO010000003.1 GCA_017421325.1 Candidatus Saccharimonadota bacterium | reverse complement strand
TTTGAAACCGGCGTATCTACCGCCTATGCGCTAGACGCAGCGCAGGCACGCGGTATATTATATATACCGCCACAGGTGCCGGTGTACCAGGGTATGATTGTGGGACTTTCCAATAAAAAGGACGATTTAGACATTAACGTTTGCCGCGAAAAGCAACTTACCAATATGCGGACGCACGCTAGTGATGGCGCAATACAGCTTACACCATATACACAGCTCTCCCTAGAACAATGTTTGGACTTTCTACTAGATGATGAGCTCCTAGAAGTGACGCCAAAATCCCTACGACTTCGCAAGCGACAGTTAGACCCAGTGAAACGAAAGCGTGAAAACCGTGCTAATTGACACCCATTGCCATTTGCACGATAGGGAATTCTTTTCCGAGGCTCAAGCCGAAGAGATGTTGAAACGCGCACATGAAAAGGGCGTAAAGAAGATTATTTGTATAGGCACTAGTCACGAAGATTCGATGGTAGCAGCCGAATTTGCCGCACAACACGAAAATGTTTATTGGACGTATGGCGTGCATCCAGAATACGCTACTCAGATGACGGGTCCTGTCGCCATATCCCACTTGCGGCCGTGTCCGTCCGGCCCATCGCCATGGGCGGACGGCACTAATTCTCGCGCTGCCGCGCTCCGAAATGCCGCTACGTCGGGATATTGGCGCCACCCGTCATCAAAATCAGTTATCCGCCCAGTAGCTATTGGCGAAGTCGGATTAGATTATCATTACGACGGTTACGACCGCCAGGCGCAAATTCGGCTGTTTGAGGAAATGCTGCAGCTGGCTACTGACAATAATCTACCGTTATCTTTTCATGTGCGCGAGGCATTTGATGACTTTTTCCCGGTGGTGGCGAATTTTCCAAAAGTTAGCGGCGTAGTGCATAGTTTTTCCGATAACAAAAAGAACTTAAAACGAATTCTTAATGAAACAGATTTTTACGTAGGTGTCAATGGTATGGCCACATATTCCACCTTGCCAACACCGCCAATTGAACGAATTCTCTTGGAAACAGACGCTCCATTCTTGACTCCAAAGCCTTTTCGTGGTATAATTAATGAACCGGCCTATGTGCCCGCGATAGCCGAGTGGCTAGCAGCAAAATTAGGCTTGGATTATCAAATTATAGAGAGGGAGACCACTAAAAATGCAGAACAACTCTTCCACATTTAATATCCCGTCTTTTGCCAAGCAAGAGGCTTATAATTTTGAAATTACAAAATCCACTTTAGAAGTTTACCAGGAATTAAACGCCATTGCAGAGGAGATAGAAAAATGTCGCTTAAGAAATTCCTAAAAAATCCATTTAGCACAAAGCAAGCTTATACTAATAAGTTGAGTTTAGACGATTTAATTAACGCAGAGTCCGAGCTGGGGCGCACACTGTTTGGGCCAATCCCGGTGGGGCATCAGCGAGAGTTTTTCGTATCCAAGAAAAATGTTTGGATTTGGCACGAAAGATGGACTGATCAATTTGGTAAATTGCAAGAAATGACGATTCGCTACGAAGTAAGGCCAACTGGCGTATATAAAAAATCCCTAGGTGGTGGCTACCAAAAAATTGAAGGCGCGGAACTAAATAACTTTCGCCAAGCGGCGCGCGGATACCTAAATCTTGTCAAAACCAAGCTTTATTGCTAAAATGTGCTTATGAATAAAAAGCGCGTTTCACTTATAGTTATGATTATTGGTTTAATTACGCTGGTGGTTGGCGTAGTTTTTTTGATTGTGCGGCTAACCGCCGGGCCGAGCGTGGCGGATGGCGAATATTTAGTATCTGTGGGTGAGTGGACCGAGCAGGGTGAGCCGGGCATAGTGTGGAATTTTACCGAAATTGGCAAGGGCACGTTAACTACTAATAATCATACCAATGATTATGATTTTGTTTGGGCCATAGAAGATGGCAAACTCAAGATTGACACCGAATGGTTATATACTTTAAATGACGAATTTGATTACACCCTAGACCAAAATGGAAATATGTTGACGCTCGCAAACGGTGACGAAGAAATTATCTTCGTGCCAGTAGCTAATTAGTGTCTATTTCCGTGCCACAGGTGGCATCAATGCCGAGGTTCGAGAGCACAATCATTTCGTCATCCGGGATCATATGGGTAGCGTGGAATTGGGCGCCTTGGAGTTTGCCGAGATTATCTAGTGCCTTTTTTACCACTGGGTTAGTGGAAGAACAAATAGAAAGCGCAATCAAAACTTCGCCAATTTTAAGGTAGCTTTCCTTGAAATTAGAAGTTTTATTTTTAACTTCTAGAATTGGCTCTAGCACGGCTGGGGCGATTAGGTCCATATCGTCTGGGATTTTAGAAACCGCCTTAATGGCATTAATCATGGTGCTAGACACCGGGGAAAGGTAGCCAGTTTTGCGGCCGGTAATGTATTTTTTGCTAACTTTAATACATGCACTAGGCAGATTGCCGGATTTTTCACGTTTTTTGGTAGCTTCTTCAGCTACGGTGCGGTCTTTTTCAGAAATTTCTAGTTCATTCATTAATAATTTAATACGTTCTGGTACGATTTCTTCTACCGCACCCTTCTTTAAATCTACCAAGGCGCGGTAATAACGGCGGATAATCTCGTCCTTAGCAGCGCGCTGAATCGCTTTGTCATCCGTGATACATTTACCGATTACATTTACGCCCATATCGGTAGGGGAGAAGTAAATACTTTTGCCATTGATGCGGGTTAAGATTTCTTTTAGCACCGGGAAGGTCTCTAAGTCGCGGTTATAATTTACTGCGGTGACGCCATATTTTTCTAGGTGGAAGTAGTCTATCATATTTTTGTCAGCCAAATCTGCCGTAGCGGCTTCATAGGCAATGTTGACCGGGTGTTTCAAAGGCAAATCCCACACCGGGAAGGTTTCAAATTTAGCATAACCTACTTTGCGGCCACGCTTACTTTCGTGATAAAGTTGCGAAAGTGCAGTAGCAAGCTTGCCGCTGCAAGGCCCAGGAGCCGATACTACCACTAGCGGCTTGGTAGTTTTGATAAATGGGTTGGCGCCATAGCCTTCGTCTGACACAATCGTATCCACATCTGTAGGGTAGCCCTTGGTAAAAGTATGGAAATATGGCGTAATATTATAATCTTCTAGTTTTTTAGCAAAATCGGCTGCCTTTTTCTGGCCGTTAAAGAGCGTAATTACCACGGAATTAACAGTGATGTTTTTGGAACGGAGGAATTCAATCAAGCGCAGAACTTCGGTCTCATAAGAAATCATGTGGTCGGCGCGGATTTTGGATTTTTCTATAGCGTTTGCATTGATACATAAAATAACTTCAGCGTCGTCTTTGAATTCTTGAAGGAGACGAATCTTGAGGTCTGGAAGGAATCCGGGGAGAGTGCGAGCCGCGTGCTGATCGTCTATCAGTTTGCCGCCGAACTCTAGGTAGAGTTTATCGAACATACGGATGCGTTCTTTGATTTTCTTTTTCTGGATCTTTAAGTATTTCTCAGCATCAAAACACTTTTTCACCGGTGACCTCCTTATTACTTTTTTATTATAGCACGAGACTTCAAAGTGGCTAAGGTTATTTTTGGCGCAAGCGTGATGAAAGATTTTTGAAGGGGTGAAAGTTTTTATGATTTGGTTTTTGCGGGTGGGGGGTTGAAATATTTTTGTATCTGTGTATAAATATGGGCGGGTTGGCTTCGGGTGTTTAATGGGCACGAAATACACAAGCCCCAGAAATAGAGTTTGCGGTTGTGTGAGGGTCCATTAAACGGTTATTCTAGGCAGACTAGGATCCTAGGAAGGAGATGGTTAAATGACCGTACAGATTAATCTGCTATGTATCATCTTTTCCGGACGGAAACGCCGAAGTAAAAAATCTACTAGATAATTAAATTACCTAGTAGAACAACCCATAAAGAGAGTTTCCTAGAGGCTCTCTTTTTATGTATTGATTATACCACAAAAAGCGAAAGCGTGGTATAATTTAAAACCCCGATAGAGCTATCGGGGTTTGATGTTTTTTGGCAAATTACACACTTTTTAAACATGTTGTTTTAACTTTTTAATAATTAGTAGGCCTAGCGGCAAGAATATAGCGATAGTAGCAAACAGGCTATAATTTAGCTGGATATCCGCCACCACGCCAATCACCCACACGGCAGGAATATAGAGCAGATCGGAAACAACCTTGGTTAGCGAAAGCACCGAAGTTTGCTCGCTAGGTTTGACGTATTTTTGCACCATCGGGCTAAGCGTACCCGCCGTCCAGCCTTGGGTAATACCCATCAGGCCATACAGCCATACCGTAACGATATTCAGACTAGCCCCCATCACTAGCATGCTGATAGTCATTAGTGCCACTGGTATAACGAAAATCTGATAGTCGCTTAAACGATGGCTGAACTTACTGGCTAAATGCGCGCCAAACACAGCCATAAGGGAATTAAACGCCCAGGCAAACGACACGAATTCCAGCGGCACACCAACTTGCATAAACAGTGGCGTGGCTACCCAGATGATGCCGTGTGTCATTTCGCGACCCACCGCATAGGCAAAAATACGCCAGCGCAAAGGGTTAGACCTAAACGCAGATTTAGCTATGCGTGCCATATCTTTCAGCGGATTTTTATGTGTAGGGACGAGTTTTTCGCTATCATCCTGAATAAAAATACTGATGATGCCGCCCGCAAACTGTGTAACGCCAGATAAACCAATAGCTAAACGCAAACTAATAGCACCGACCGGGCCACCAAGAGTTAGCAAAATTAAATTACAAATATACTTGGCGCATTCCAGCCTGGCAGTCTTGGTTTTAAGCACGCGGCTCTCTGGCTCACCTGTAGCTTTGGCTAGTTTACCAGAGAAATGTTTAAGTAAACTTTGGTCCACCCCTGCGCTTAGTGCCGAAGCTACACCCATTAAGCTCTCGCAAATTACCACACCAAGAAAATTATCAGTGAAGGCGTAGGAGAGCAACAGGATACCATGAGCAAAATCACCAATGATATTCGCCCATTTGCGACTAATACGGTCTGCAATATAGCCAGTGGGGACATTCAAGATAATTACCACTACGGTAAAAATCATCTGACTGAGCGAAATTTCGCTTTGGTTTAAGCCAATGGAATTGAAAAATGGTGTTATTACCGACATAGCCATAAGACCAGCCGTAATAGCGGATTCGGACATTACAAGGTACAAGTTTCTTTTAGCATCTTGCAAAGCAGAAGATTTCTTTTTCTTCATATTTAGGCTCCTTTCTTTAGTGTGTTAAATTGCCTAGCCACAGCGCGATTTGGTCGTGTGCGGCTAGAAAAGGCCCGAAACATTTGCTTCGGGACTTATCTAGTTTATGCTGATTTTAATGGTTAAAGATTTAGACAATTCCCGCGCACGAAGTAAAAAAATGGCAAAACGAGACCAAAATTATAGGCCCAATTTGTCATATTAAACTCGTGTACAGAAATATATCTACACATATTTCTATAATACCACACTTTTAATCAAAATGCAAGCGGTTTATTTTGTTTCTAGCTGTTTCTCGCCAGGTCTTTTTCGATTTGTTTGCGGTAGCGATCTTCTTCGCTAAAAATACAGCCGCAGTATTTTTGCATATACATACCGAGCTCGCGGGCCTTGGCTTGCCCTTCACGGAAACCTGCGCGAAAATCACGATACAAGAATTTTACGCCAGAAAGCGCAGCTAGTTCTTCGCATACTTGTTTTAACTCTTCGTGTTTTTGATAGGGCGAGACTAAGAGTGTAGTAGTAAAGGCATCGTAGCCGTGCTTTGCAGCATAACGTACTGTTTCGGTAAGGCGCTTTCTATAACAATAATTAACGCAGCGATTAGGAATATCACTAACCACCTTTTTACAAAATTCGTCTAAGCCATAGTCTTCAATAAAAATATTCTCTACGTTAACTTTTTTGCAATAATCTTTTAAGCAATCGCGGCGGACCTTATATTCCATGTATGGGTGAATATTTGGATTGTACCAAAAAATCGTAGGCTCGATACCATCGGCACGCAAGCTATCTATACAATATACACTACATGGCGCACAGCAAGTGTGCATTAAAACTCTTTTCATATTTCAACATGATGTCTAAAACCATTATTTTTATTTGCGTTTACGCTGCACGCCAGGAAGAGTTTTCATAAATTTTTAAACGGAAAATCTTGATTTCTTAATCTACGATTTTCCTAAAATTTACTCAACTCTTCTTGGGTTGGCTTTATGCAAATAAAAATAATAGTTTTTAGCGACTCACCTTTAAATTTACAAAACTTTTCATAATTATAACATTTATGCTACAATTATTCTATAAGGAGGTTTATGTCCAAGAAAATCGAGACGGACTTGCATACGTTTATCAAATTTTGGTTAGTGCCACTAGGTATTGTATTTGCAATATTTGTGATTGAAAAATCTATTACTGGACTAATAATTATTGGGATTTCTATTTTCTTGGCGCTGGCGTTAAAACCGTTGGTGCGCAAGGTGAATAATTTCTTCAATAAACATTTTGGCAAAGATAAAAAACATCAAACCTTATCTGTAGTGCTGGCATATTTAATCGTGGTGTTAATTGTGGGAGCGATCATTGCAATAGTTGGCCCGGTAGTAGTAAACGAAACAGCAAGATTTGTGCAACATTTCCCAGAAACTTTCGAAACCACATTTGGAGGCTGGGAGGGAATTAACAGTTTTGGCCGAAACTTCGGTATTAATAATTTAGAAGGCGAAATCTCCAACGCTTTGACAGGATTATCCAACAATCTATTAGGAGTGCTAGGTAATAATTTAATGTCTAGTGTGAGCGGTGTAGCCGATATTGTAATGAAAACCGTATTAGTATTAATCTTAACTATGCTATTCCTACTGGAAGGTCCGGGCATGGTGGAGAATTTCTGGAGACGAGTCGGTGCTAAAGATGAGGATGGTAAATCTACCAAAGTTGGCCGGCGAGTTGTAGCGAGAATGGCCAACGTGGTGTCTATTTATGTGTCGCGCCAGGTGGTGGTAGCTATAATTGACGGGTGCGCTTCGGCAATTATTACTTTTGTACTATCGCTAATCTTTGGCTTTTCGTCAAGTTTGGCGCTGCCAATGGGCCTCATTACTATGACGTTCTACTTAATTCCAATGTTTGGGCAATTCATTGGTGGGACACTAGTGACTTTGATATTGGTATTTTCTAATCCTTTGGCGGGTGCGATTTTTGGCGTAATATATATACTATACTCGCAGATCGAGAATAATGTTTTGGCGCCAAAAATCCAGGGAAATGCATTAAACCTAAGTCCACTCATAATTTTATGTGCCATCGTAATTGGCATGTATATGTTTGGCCTACTTGGTGCAATTATTGCGATCCCGATTGCCGGCTGTATCCGCGTGCTGATAGAAGAATACCCAAATATTAAAGCCGCCAGGGAATAAGATGCCAGAATTAAAAGACCAGTTAAACCACAAGGGTTTTGCACCAAAAAAGTTTTCTAAAAAACCTTTACTAATTGTTCTATTTATTTTGCTAAACGTAGCAGTAATTGCGGCGACGGCGGCGTCGGAATTTGGGAACTCTAAGAACGCAGCAGAATTATCGGAAGTGGTGATAAATTGGTGGCTGTTGATTCCGGCAGCGGGGTGTTTTGTGGTGGCAATTACCCTGGAAATTGCCAAGTACGTAATGATGGTGCGGGAGCTTACGCCAAATAAAAAAGATTTTAGCGTAAAAAAAACCCGCAAAGTAGCACGGCGCACAGTGCTACTGGGCCGATATTACGACAATATCACACCAGCAGCAGTGGGTGGGCAGCCGTTTCAAATATATTACATGCGGAAAAACAGTGGCCTGCCCAGTGGGCCATCTACGGCCATACCGCTATTTGGGATGATTTCTGGGCAAATAGGGTTTATTATTATTGCCGTGCTTTGTTTTCTGTTTGGCAGTTTAAGTATTAATAATACAGCATTAATTGCTACGGCGTGTTTTGGCTTATTATTTTATGCGTTTTGGCCGGTGGTAATTATGATGGCCACGTTTTTACCAAAAGGCACGACTGAGTTAATTAATATAGTGGTAAAATTTTTAGCCAAAATTCATATTGTGAAAGATAAAGAAAAGGCTATTCAAAAAACCGAGTACGAAGTAAATGAATATGCGCGGTCCATTAAATTAATCCTAAAAACGCGTGGATTATTCATTAAGGCTCTTTTAATGTCCGTAGCGTTTCATATTTTAGTATCAATGATACCATTTTTTGTGTTAACCGCATTTGGCGGGGAAGTAGATTTCTTGCCGTGTTTTGTGACGACGGTAGCTATTACTAGTGCGGTATATTTTGTACCAACGCCAGGCAACGCTGGCGCGGCGGAGGGCACATTCTACGTGGTGTTTTCCGCCCTGTCTGAAGGTTACGTGTTTTGGGCAATGCTAGTGTGGCGCTTTTTCTCATACTATATATATATTATAATGGGGGCACTAACCTATTTCTCAATACATTTAGAAAAGAAACGGAAGAAGCAAGATGCTAAGGCTATTTAAGTTTTTAAAACCATATTGGTGGCAAGTACTGCTGCTCATCATGTTTACTGGCGGAGAGGTTTTCGCCACGCTGCAACTGCCGGCGCTAATGGCGGATATTATCAATAAAGGTATCGTCGCAGAAGATACTGGCTATATTTGGCAGACAGGCTTAATTATGGTGGGTATTGCGGTGCTATCAGCGGGGTGTGCACTGGCGTCTAGTTATTTTTCGGCTAGGGTAGGGGCGAACTTTTCGCGTGATATTCGCGAGGCAATTTACAAAAAGGTGATTAATTTAAACTTGGCGGATACGAAGGATTACAGCACGGCGTCTTTAATTAACCGCACCACCAACGATGTAAACCAAGTACAGCAAGTGACAATGATGATGCTGTCGGTAATGCTACTTGCGCCAATGTTTTGTATTCTCTCGCTAATTATGGCGATTAGAACTGCGCCGGATATGACATGGATTATTGCGGTTGGGGTGGTAGCGATTTTGTCATCAATTATCATTATTATGGTGCTAGTGATGCCGAAGTTCAAGATTTATCAAAAATTTGTAGACAAAATTACGCTGCTCACGCGTGAGAATTTAACCGGGCTTAAAGTAATTCGTGCGTTTAATAACGAAAAATTAGAAAAGAAGAAATTTGAAAAAACCAACGACGAATTAACAAGGCTTTCGATTTACCTAGATAAAATTTTAAAGTTGGTGGGGCCGCTAATTAATATTATATTTAATGGGCTAACACTGCTTTGTACTTATGTAGGGATTTCTTTACTGAATAAAGATTTTGCGTATCTGGGTGATATGTCGGCGTTTGCGCAGTATGTAAGTTTTATCATGATGTCGTTTTTGATGATGTCTATGATGCTGGTGATGTTGCCACGGGCCAATGTATGTGCGGGGCGGATAAATGAAGTACTAAATATCACACCAAAAATTAAATGGGTGCCGGAAACGAAGGGTTTGCCAAACAAGCAGCCGGCGGTAGAGTTTAGGAAAGTAGATTTTCGCTATCCGGGTGCAGAAGAAAAGGTGTTAGATGATATCACTTTTACTGCCAAGGTGGGTGAAGTGACAGCGTTTATCGGCTCTACTGGGTCGGGCAAGTCTACACTGATAAATTTGGTGCCGAGATTTTACGAAGCTACCAGTGGTGAGATTTTAATTAACGGTATTAATATTCGTGATTATAATAAAGACGATTTAACGAAACGCATTGGTCTGGTACCGCAGCGCGGAGTATTGTTTGCCGGCACGGTAAAATCCAACATTATGTTTGGCGCACCAAATGCTACTTTGGAGCAAGTGAAAAAGGCGGCCGAAATCGCCCAAGCAAAAGATTTTATTGAAAAACTGCCAAATAAATATAATGCGCATATTGCGCAGGGTGGCGCGAATATTTCTGGCGGGCAAAAGCAGCGCTTATCAATCGCTCGGGCGATTTGTAAAAACCCAGATATTTTCATCTTTGATGATTCTTTCTCAGCGCTAGATATGAAAACCGACGCTAAGCTCCGCGCCGCACTAAAACCAATTACCGCAGATATGGTAACCCTAATTGTGGCGCAGCGCGTAAACACCATCAAAGATGCCGACCAAATCGTAGTATTAAATAACGGTAAAATTGTAGGGAAGGGTAAGCATAAAGAACTACTAGCAAAATGCGAAACTTATAAAGAAATTGTAAAATCACAACTGTCTGACAAAGAATTTGCCAAAGAAATGCGAGGTGTCCATGCATAAGGATATGCCGGTTTCAAATAGTCAACGTGGCAAACGCAAAACTGGCGAAACCATCAAAGCTTTTGCTAGATTTCTAGTGTCGGTAAAAAAATATCGTGGATGGCTGATACTTTCTATTATTTTAGCGGTGGGCTCGGCAACTTTAGGTATTTTTATCCCCAAAATTTTGGGTGATATGACCAACATCGCAGTAGATACTTACCCGAATATAGATTTTGGTACAATTATTGGCAAAGTTTGGCTAGTGGTAGGGCTATTTGTGGGGTCGGCAATACTAAATTATGCACAGGCATATATTCTGACGGTAGTGACGGCGAAATATACGCGGGGTTTGCGCAATCAAATAGTGGATAAAATTTCGCGCTTGCCAATTTCGTATTTTGATAAACACCAATACGGCGATACTCTCTCGCGTATGACTAATGATATTGATGTAATTGCTACATCTATGTCGCAGGAAATTGCCGACGTATCACTCAGTATTACCACACTAGTTGGCGTGATGGTAATTATGTTAACTATTTCGGTGCCACTTTCCTTAATATCGTTTGTGGTGGTGCCGATTTCGGTAATAGTAGTAGGCAAAATTATGGGGCACGCGCAAAAATATTTTGTAGAGCGCCAGTCTACGCTAGGCATACTAAATAGTGCGATTGAAGAAGATTACGCCGGGCAAATTATCATTAAATCTAATTCACACGAAGCGGCGTCACTAGAAAGTTTTAATAATACTAACGAACGCCTAAATAAAATCACCATGAAAGCGCAGTTTTTATCTTCTTTATCTTTCCCGGTCACGCATATTTTTACCAATTTAGGCTACGTAGTGGTGGCGGTGCTGGGTGGGATTTTTACCATCAACGGGCAAATCACTATTGGCGCACTGCAAGCATTTATTCAATATGTGTCGCGCTTTAACCGCCCCATTACCGAAGTGGCTTCCACCACCGCTACCATCCAAGGTTTAATTGCGTCTAGCGAACGAATTTTTGAATTCTTAAACGAGCCCGAAGAAGAGCCTGACCCAGTGCCAGCCAAAACCATCGAAAAGGTGCAGGGCGAAGTAGAATTTCATAACGTAAACTTTAGCTATGTAGAAGGTAAGCCAATTATTCGTAATTTTTCCGTCAAAGTAAAGCCAGGTATGAATGTGGCGATTGTGGGGCCTACGGGTGCTGGCAAGACCACTATTATTAATCTACTGATGCGGTTTTACGACCCAACTTCTGGCTACATCACCATAGATGATGTGCCTACGCGCGAAATGAAGCGGGCGGATGTGCGTAAATTATTTGGTATGGTGCTGCAAGATACTTGGCTATTTTCTGGCACGGTGGAGGAGAATTTAAAATATGGCAACCAAGCCGCCACGTTTGCCGACATAGTACGGGCGGCCAAATCTAGCAACGTACACCACGTGATAGAAGCTTTGCCTAAAACTTATCATTCGGAAATCTCAGAAGATTCGGATAATATTTCCGCTGGGGAAAAGCAACTAATTACGATCGCCCGGGCAATGGTGGTAAACCCGCCAATGATGATATTAGACGAAGCTACGTCCAATGTAGACACCCGCACCGAGCAGCTAATTCAAAACTCGTTTGAAAAGTTAACCCATGGGCGCACATCTTTTGTAATTGCGCACCGGTTATCTACCATTCGCAATGCGGATTTAATCCTGGTAATGCGAGATGGCGAAATTGTAGAGCAAGGGAATCATGCAGAGTTATTGAAAGCGGATGGCTTTTACGCTGAGCTCTACAATTCGCAGTTTGCAGAAAATTAGAAACGATCCTTAGGTGCTCTGCTGTTCTTTTGTGGACTTTTTAGGACAAGTATGGTATAATGTAAGGAAGAGTTTCGGCTGGTTTGCAATTGCTGTACGCAGACTGGCAAATAGTGAACACTAAATATGGGGTTTTGAGGTGGTTTTTAACCGATAAAACGCTATATATAGCGTAGTAAAATTCACTATATATTATATGTTAATCTAAAAAGGAAAGATTTAATGCCAACTATTAATCAGTTGATCCGCAAGCCTCGCAAAAAGGCTGCGAAAAAATCTAAATCCCCAGCACTTGGCTCCATTGTGAATACTTTGAAAACCAAGCGCTATGAAAAAGCTGCGCCTTTGAAACGTGGGGTTTGTATTAAAGTAACTACCAAGACACCAAAGAAACCAAACTCAGCTATGCGCAAGGTCGCACGTGTGCGCCTGACTAACGGCCAAGAAGTTTGGGCTTATATTGGTGGCGAAGGACACAACTTGCAGGAACACGCCGTAGTACTAGTACGTGGTGGTCGTGTACCAGATTTGCCTGGTGTGCGTTATCACATTGTGCGCGGCACTTTGGATCTACAAGGTGTGCAAGGTCGTAAACAGGGCCGCAGTAAGTACGGCGCGAAGAAGGAGGGTAAGTAATTATGCCACGCAAAACTACTAAATCTTTGGTCCGCAAAGTTAGCCCAGACCGCAAATATCAGTCTATGCTAGTACAAAGATTAATCAATAAATCTATGTTGGATGGTAAAAAGCAAGTTGCCGAACGCGCAGTTTACTCTGCAATCGAAGGGGCCGCGAAAAAGTTGAAGTCCGAAAACCCAGTAGAAGTTTTGGAAAAAGCTATCGCTAACGTGTCGCCAGATTTTGAAGTGAAATCTCGCCGCGTAGGTGGTGCGAACTATCAGATTCCATTCCCAATCCAGGGACACCGTCAACTTCACTTTGCATTCTCTTGGCTAGTACAGTCTGCACGCGCACGCAAGGGCATGCCATATGCCAAGCGCCTAGAAGCCGAAATCGTAGATGCCTACAATGAAACTGGTGCAGCATTCAAGAAGAAGGAAGATTGTCACCGTATGGCGGAGGCAAACCGCGCGTTTGCGCACTTCGCCCGGTAAAAATTGCAATACAATTTTATTCTACTTATGCTATAATTAGCGTAAGTAGATTTTTTAGGAGGTAAAAATGGTAAAGGTGGCGATAAACGGCTTTGGTAGAATTGGCCGGAACGCTCTCAAAATATTATTAGAACGGCGCGACGCGCAGGTGGTGGCAATTAACGACATCACCGATGCTAAAACTTTGGCGCACCTTTTGAAATATGATTCTTCCTATGGCACTTACGACAAAAAAGTTTCAGCCGGTGAAAATTTTATCATTATTAATTCGCGCGAAATACCAGTGTTCGCCGAAAAAGACCCCGCTAAATTGCCATGGAAAGATTTGGGCGTAGATGTAGTAATTGAAAGTACTGGATTTTTCACTAAGCCAGAAGATGCTCGTGCGCACATTAAAGCCGGCGCGAAAAAAGTAGTGATTTCCGCCCCAGCTAAAGGCGAAGGTGCGAAAACTGTGGTACTTGGCGTAAACGAGGAAGTAGTAGAAGCTGGTGACGAGATTATCTCTAACGCTTCCTGCACCACCAACTGTATTGCGCCAGTAATGAAAGTATTAGAAGATGAATTTGGTATAGACAAAGCCATGATGACTACGGTGCACTCCTACACCGGGTCACAAAGGCTCCTCGATGCACCGGCCAAAGATTTACGCGAGGCACGCTCGGCAGCCGAAAATATCGTGCCTACCACCACCGGCGCATCCAAAGCCGCAGCATTAACCATTCCAACTTTGGCTGGTAAATTTAACGGGCTATCTGTACGCGTGCCTACGCCGGTAGTTTCGCTTTCCGACATTACCGCAATTTTAAAACGTAACACCACCATAGAAGAATTAAATGAGCTATTTAAGAAAACTGCTAAAGAACCCTATTACGAGGGTATCCTGGGCGTAACGGAAGACGAACTGGTATCGTCTGACTTTATCGGCGACCCACATTCCTGCATTGTAGACCTATCCCTTACCGACGTAGTGGGTGGTAATATGGTAAAAATTGTGGCCTGGTACGACAACGAGTGGGGTTATTCTAATCGCTTGGTAGAACTGACGGTAGATTTTGGGAAGGAAAAATAATGGAAATTTTCGTTGGCGCAGACTACCGCGGATTTGAAAAGCGCCAGAAAGTGCTAAACTTTTTGGCAAAAAGCGAGCACACCGTGCACGACCTTGGCGCATATGACAACGCCGAAAACGATTATAACGATCCAGCTATAGCAGTAGCCAAGATGGTGCGCAAAAATCGCGACGCCAGGGGAATATTAATGTGCGGCTCGGCCCACGGGGTAACTATCCAAGCAAATAGATTTAAGGGTATTCGCGCGGCAAATTGTGATACGCCGGAGTCTGCCAAACTCGCGCGCGAACACGACGACGCCAATGTCTTATGCATGTCTGCTAGTCTGCTAGACGACGAAATGATGCGCGAGATCATTAAAGCATTTCTAGAAACCAAATTTATAGACTACGAACGCCGCGTGAGGCGCATTAATCGTTTAGACGAAAGGGAAGATTATGATTAGAACTGTATCAATTGTGCCGACAATTTTGTCCGATAACAAGCAGGAATATCGCGAAAAAGTAGAAACGATCAATACATTTACGCGTCGCGTACAGATAGACGTAACAGATGGTGTGTTTGCACCCACCGAAACTTTGGACATCACCAACGTCTGGTGGCCCAAAAACTGGGAAGCAGATTTACACTTGATGGCAGCCAAGCCTTCCGAGAGTTTAGACACGATTTTAAAGCTTAGCCCATCGCTATGTATTTTACACGCCGAGGCAAGCGAAGATTTGTTGCCAACTTTCGAAGCTTTAAAACAGGCAAACATTAAGGTAGGTGTAGCACTTTTGCCGTCTACCTACCCGGGCAATGTAAAGCAATATATCGAAGCGGCGGACCACGTACTAATCTTTGCTGGGAATCTAGGCATGCAGGGTGGTCAGGCGGATTTGATGCAGATGGAAAAAATCGCCTTGGTGCGCGGCATGAAGCCGGAAGTTGAAATTGGCTGGGATGGCGGCGCAAATATCAACAACGTGCGCGCACTAGCGCATGCAGATCTAGACGTGATTAATGTAGGGGCGGCTATTTCGAACGCACCTAATCCAGCAGAAATGTTCCAAGAGCTAGTAGCCGAAATTGACAAAAACGGAGTGGTAATATAATGGCGCGAATCGTTTCGCTTGGCTCTGCTTTGCAGGATATTTACCTGGTGGACCACGACGATTTGGTACCGACCAGTATTGGTGCCGAGTCAATTTTCGGCAAAGTATTGGTAGGTTCTAAAGTAGATATTGATAAAATTTCTTACGAAGTAGGTGGCGGCGGAATTAATTCGGCGATTACTTTTTCCCGCCACGGGCACGAAGCAATATTTTTAGGTAACATTGGGCGCGACCCAGCTGGAGCAGCGGTAGTTCGTACGTTAGACCGCGAGGGTGTAGATACTAGCTATATTAACTTTTTGGAGCGCAAGACCACTGGTACTTCAATAATTCTATTGGACAGCAAAAGTGGTGAGCGAACGATACTAACTTGCCGTGGTGCAAGCGAGCAATTTGGCAATTTTTCAGAAAATGATTTAGACTTAGCCCAGCCAGATTGGCTATATGCTACTACTTTGCGTGGCGATATGGATACACTGGCGAGGTTTTTCAAAAAGGCACACGAGATCGGTACTAAGGTGATGTTTAACCCGGGCGTAAGAGAATTAGAAAATGTTAAGGAATTAATTGGGCTTTTGCAATATGTAGATGTTTTGAATGTTAATAAGTCCGAAGCGGCCAAAATTGTACCAGGTGTAATTTTAACAGAATTATTGTACCGGCTAAATAATTACGTGGAAACCGTAATTATCACCGATGGTCCAATGGGCGGAATTGCTGGCAATGGTACGGAGATTTATAGATTTGGAATTTATGAAGATAGAAAAGTAAAAGACGCTACGGGTGCAGGCGACGCGTTTGGCTCGGGCTTTTTGGCACACCTTGCGGCGGGTAGGTCTTTTAAAAATTCGCTAGTTTTTGCTTCGGCTAACTCTACCGCCGTAGTCACCAAGCTAGGTGCCAATAAAGGAATTTTAACCGGCACTGAGCCACTCCACCCAATGCCAATGCAAAAATTATAAGGAAAATCATGCTAAAAGCCGAAGAAGAATTACTCAAGAAATTATCCATCGCCGACCTGGAGCGAGCTAATGCCTACGCTAGGGATTTGGGTAGTGGACTGCAAGTTGTGCGGTCTTTTCCGCAAGGAGTTACGGTGTTTGGGTCAGCTAGGTTGCCGCAGGATAGTAAATATTGCAAAATGGCCCACGAGCTAGGTGGACTGCTAGCCAAAAATGGCCACGCGGTAATTACCGGTGGCGGTCCGGGTATAATGGAAGCTGCCAACCATGGCGCATACGAAATAGGCGGCAGGTCTATTGGGCTAAATATCACCCTAGCACACGAACAACATCCCAATCCATATCTTACAGATTGTGTAACTTTTGAATACTTCTTTGCGCGCAAAGTATCGCTAGCAATGTCCGCAAAGGTATTTGTGTTTTTCCCAGGTGGGTTTGGCACCATGGACGAGCTCTCTGAGATTTTATGCTTGATGCAGGAGGGGAAGATGCCCAAGATGCCAGTGTTTTTGATTGGCAAGGATTTTTGGAAAGGCTTTGACAAAGTAATTGGCAAAATGATGTTGCTTAAACTTATCAATATAAAAGATGCCGGGATTTTTACGATCACTAATAATGTAGAAAAAGTTGTGAAAGCCGCCAATAAAATTGGCCACCCGAAGATTTCCGAGAATTTCTATGATGGGTTTAGAGAGGCTAGCGCTCTTAGCAGAGAATAAAAACTAATTTCTATCAGCTTAGACTTATTTGTCTTGTAATTTCTACAACATAGGTCAAGAAAAATCTCCTTAGTCGCTACGCTGGGGGAAATTTTTCATTGCTAAGTTGTAGAAATCACACCGAACAAATCTGGTCTAAATCTCATTATACTGATAGAAATTAGTTCTTTATTCTTTTTAAAATGGATTTTTCAAACCCAGTCTAGAGTTACTCTCCGCAATACGGATAAGTTCGTTATATTTCGCAATACGTTCAGAGCGGGAGAGGGAACCGGTTTTAATTTGGCCAGTACCAAGCCCTACGGCGAGATGTGTGATAGATACATCTTCGGTTTCACCAGAGCGATGCGACATAATAGTGTTATAGCCAGATTTTTTCGCCAAAAGTACTGCATCGATGGTTTCGGAAAGTGAGCCGATTTGGTTTGGCTTGATTAGTATAGCATTGGCGGCTTTTTCCGTAATACCGCGCTCTAATAATTTTACATTAGTAACGAATAAGTCGTCGCCCACTAATTGTATACGGTCGCCGAGACGTTCGGTCATAATTTTCCAGTTTGCCCAATCGTTTTCTGCGAGACCATCTTCTATAGACACTACTGGATAGTTATCAATAATCCAGGTATACCAGTTAATTAGGTCGTCGGCGGATTTCCAATCGCCGTTAGTTTTTAGGACGTAGTGGTCTTTGTCGTAAAATTCGCTAGAAGCGATATCCATAGCAATGGCGATATCTTTACCAAATTCGTACCTAGTTTTATCTACGGCGTATTTAATACATTCTAATGGTTCGTTGTTGCCGTCGCGCACCTTTGGCGCATAGCCACCCTCATCACCTACGGTGGTAGGATAGTTGCGTTCCTCCAAAACTTTTTTCAGGGCATGAAAAACTTCGGCACCCATTTGCACGGCTTCGGCAATATTGCCAGCACCTTTAGGTACTATCATGTATTCCTGGAAATCTGTTGCCCACGAGGCGTGCTCGCCGCCGTTCATCACGTTCATCATTGGCATGGGGATAGACATCTTACTAGTAGTGCCGGCCAGTTCGGCAATGTATTTGTAAAATGGCATTTTGCGAGCACGAGCGTTAGCTTTGGCATTGGCCAGGGAAACAGCCAAAATAGCATTGGCGCCGAGATTGGATTTGTTTTCCGTGCCATCTAGTTCTAGCATTAACTGATCTACCGCGCGCGGGGCAGCAGAATTACCCACTAATACATCTTTGATTTTGGAGTTTACGTTCCAGACGGCCTTGAACACACTCCTGCCACCATAAAGCGATTTATCGCCGTCGCGAAGTTCTAGAGCTTCTAGTGTACCGGTGGACGCACCGGATGGCACAATGGCCCGGCCAAAAGCGCCATTTTCCAAAAATACTTCTGCTTCCACCGTGGGATTACCCCGCGAATCCAAAACTTGCCTTGCTTTAATATCACTGATTGTAAAATTATCCATAAGCATATTATAGCATAATATAAACACTGATGAGCCAGACTGGTCTTATCTGGACCTATTTTTTGTAGCGGGACTTGGATTTTTATACTAATAAAGATAGATTCTGGTTGTCCACAGGAAACTAGCGAGCAACACAACGCACAGACCTCCCGACGTACCTGCTGTAGTTAATGGTTGGGTAGATATCGGTGCCATTAAAGAACAGGACGTAAGCGCCGGTATTACTGCTAACCGTACTAGACCAGTAGTCACCGTAGACGCCGGGATTGCGCATGGTACCGCCATAGATATCGCCAGCCCGCACAAAGTAGTATGGATTAGAACGTAATTTATTAAAACCACCCGTCGTGTAGCCTACAGAATCATCACCGGCAGATACTTTAGCAGTTATTTCAGCTTGATACAGCATCCTACCAAATTCATTGTTAACGTTATCTGTTTGAGAAGCATTAGGAAGACGCCATCCTTTAGGACAAATAGAGTTAGAGGCTATAGTTCCGGTAGCACCTATATTAGTAGAGTTGTTGGAAGCGATAGCAGCAGTCCAGTTATAGTAGTTACCTGCAAAGTAATGTTTGCATTCATCTTCTGTATGGCTTGCGTTTTTACAGGCTTGGAGAGAATTGTATCTTGTATCGTTGCTAGTGGAGTTAGAAGTGTAGAAGTAAATGTCTCTGCCTTCGGCCGAGTATGGCGTGGTGTTGCTGTTGGTTGGCCAAGCTGATGGCTTGACTGAAGTATTATCGATATAGTAGCTGGAAGTTTTAGCGGTAGATACTGGATTCCAAGTATAAACTCCATCTGATACATTATAGTCTGAGTATATGCCGCTGCTG
>JAFOJO010000002.1 GCA_017421325.1 Candidatus Saccharimonadota bacterium | reverse complement strand
CGCATTGAAACTTGCGCGTGATATTGCCAATAAGATAGAAGCTACAATGAGCTATCCGGGTGTGATCAAGGTAAATGTAATTCGTGAAACTCGGGCAGTGGAATACGCGAAATAATTTATGATAATTGGGCTAGATATAGACGACGTCATCTTTGATACCAGCAAAACAATGTCAGAAATTTTGGGGGAGGTAAAAGATGAAGAATTGACTAGTCATAAATTAGACGTTATGCGTGGTGATGTAAGTATTCCGGCGGTGGCTAGGTTTTTGAAGGAGTATTTGATAGTGGCGGTGAAAGAAGGGGAAGTTAAACCGGGCGCGGCGGAGGCGATACATAGATTGCGTGAAAATGGAAATAAGGTTGTATTAATTACGGCGCGGGGTGAGAAGAATTTTCCAGGTACAGTCGCGGCAAACGAAAAAGCCCTGAAGGATGCTGGTATAGAATACGATAAAATAATATATGATAGTGCGAACAAAGTGGATGCTTGCCGAGCAAATGGGGTGGAAATATTTGTAGATGATTCACCGCGGAATTGTATAGAAGTTAGACGTGAGCTGGGTATTTTGGTGATTGGTTTTGAATCGGAAATTACAAGAGATAGTTTACGCGAGGCTGGTGTACCGAGTATAAACAGCTGGCAAGATTTAGAAAAGAAACTTTTGGAATATACTAAGTAATTATGGTGTGATGATTTCTGATTTGAAGAAACGTTCTTGAAATTCAGTAAGAGCGCGAATTTGGTCTGGCGTGTATGTTTTATCTTCTGGGGCAATGATAAGTTTGTCATCATCGTCGTTGGTGCGGTGGATGATGGCAATAACTTTGCCGGTGTAAGTTTCTACTGGTTCGAAAACTCCGAGCAGGTAAGCGTTTAGTTCTTCGCCGTCGCCGGAAATTGTATCTGGTATAAAGCCATAATTAATGGGATAAATAAAGCCATGTTTGGGGTGATGGCTGCCCATAGGGCGGTCGATTTTAACGGTAACAGTTTTGTTTAAATAATCTTTAGTGTTCATAAATCTATTATATTATAATTGATATAGATAAGGAGATTTTGGTATGAATGAGTTGAAATTGAATAGAGTGTATCGGCATTTTAAGGGGGATTTGTATTTGGTGGAGGACGTGGCGGAACATTCGGAAACGGGAGAAAGTTTGGTGATTTATAGGGCATTGTATGGGGAGGGGAAATTATATGCTAGGCCCTTAGAAATGTTTTTAAGCGAGGTGGATCATAAAAAATATCCAGAAGTAAAACAAAAGTATAGGTTTGAGCTGCAGGAGATCGAGAGCGAAAATAAATGAACGATGCCGGATCGATAGAAAATTACAATGAGCTGCGCGAGCGTCTAGCGTTTTGTGTGGATGATGAATACCGAGATTTTTCGATGCGAGGAATTCCGAGCGAACGGCCGTTTATAGGAGTGAGAATTCCAAAAATACGAGAATTGACTAGCTTGGTGCCAAAAGAAAAGATTGAGGAATTTTTAAAAGTGCAACCGGTAGCGTTTGAGGAAGTGATTGTGAGAGGTTTTTTGATCTGTAGATTGCCGTATGAAAAGATGATTTTATATTTTGATTCGCAAATAAAATATATTGATGACTGGGCGGCTTGCGATACGTTTTGTTCGGGACTTGGTAAATTGGTAAGAAAACGACGAGCGGAATTTTGGGAACTTAAGGTGGAGAAGCTATTAGGAGATAAAAGGGAATTTGCGGTAAGAGTAGGATTGGTGTTTTTGAAATGCTACTATGTGGATTTTGATTATCTGGCGGTAATTTTTGATGCAGCAGAAAGATTGGCTGAACGAGAAGAATATTATATACGGATGGCGATAGCGTGGCTTTTGGCGGAATGCTTTATTAAATTTCCGGATGAGACTACGAGCTATTTAGCTGTTTCACGTTTGCCGAGGTGGACTTATAATAAAACTATTTCGAAAGTTTGTGATTCTTTGCGAGTAGAGCCAGAAATAAAGGAGACCTTGAGACGAATGAGAAAATGATATAATAAGGCTATGGATGAATATATAAAACAAAGTATTGAGAGGCGGAAAAATGCGATTGGTGCGACATACGAGGTGAGCGCCGAGATGCAAAAGAAAATTGATGCGTTGTTTGGCGAGATTGAGAAGTTGGGGGCGAAATGTAAAGATGTAGGGGATTTTGAAGCGCAGTTGGCGGCGAGCCCGCTGAACCAAAAATATTTGGATTTGTTTACGGAGGTGGCGACTAATTCGCAGGCGAAAGCAACAGCACCGAAAATAGATAAGAGTGGAATTGCGAAGATGGTGGCTGGTGGTACGGCGCTTGGTGTAGCGGAGAGCGCTTTGGATCAGGCGATAAATAATGTAGTACCGACGAGGGCGGCAGTGAGTCAAGAAGTGACTGACGCAGTGCGCAAAACACCGGTATTAGGTGACGTGATGGATGTTGTCGAGAAGGCAGGATATGTGGCGCATTTAGGAAAGTTGTTTGGGAGGAAGAGAGAGAAGGGCCAATAGGACCGGTTTGTGGGAATTCGATATTGTAAAAGGTGCTGTTTTGTGATATAATAAAGGAAGTGAGCGGGCCGGTAGCTCAGCTGGTTAGAGCACGAGCCTCTTAAGCTTGGTGTCGTGGGTTCGAGTCCCACCCGGCTCACCAACAGGGGAACCTGTGGAAAACTCAGGTTCGAAGATGAAATTAAATGGTGATTTATATCTGTAAATCACCCTTTTTTGTGCATCAATTTCAAGGTTCGAAACCATATTTCTGACCAAAATGTCCTTTTCGACGAGATCTCCTTTTTCTAACCTGTTAATTAGCGAATTTAGCGAGTTCGAAAACTTTTCGATGGTCATGCGTAATTTTTCAGGATTCTTGATTTTGGCTTCAATTTGTTTGATTCTTTCGTCGATATTTACAACATCATTTTGCAAATCTGCCATGTCCTTTTTGAGCTTGTCTTTGACGGCTTTTGGCGACTCTTTGTCGAGTTCGGCGTACTTTTCCGCGAGGTCGTCGATTTTGCGTTGTTTCTGCGTTTTCTGACCGAGTAGCTCGTGTTTCTCAACGCTTAGCTCTTGCATCTTCTTGTTCGCGTATTCGCTCATGTCGTCGACAAAGCTTGTAAAGTCATATTTCTGGCTGATACGGCCAAACTCTTCGTAGAGTTGGTCCATGATGACATGCATGCGCACGTTGTTATTTGGACGCGTACAGGCTTTGTTATGGCAACGATAGTTGAGATAATACGTGCCGGAATGTCCGCGGTTCCTGGCCGGAATCATATAGTGGCCGCATACCGAGCATTTGATAAGATGACGGAACGGTAGGAAGTATTTGCCGTGCGTGGCTTTTTGGTTCTCGTAGCAGGAAGATTGGATCGAGCCACGGTCTTTCCTAAACATCTTCTGGACCTGGTCGAATTCTTCTTCGGTTACCATTGGCTTGAAGTTCGGCGTTACGACGCGTAAGTCTACATAGTTGCGGCCTTGTTCAAGAATTCCGTAATAGAACGGATCGTGGAAGATACGGTTTGCAGTGCTTTCGCATACGCCGTAGCTTCTGACGTGCTTATTTCGGCGCGATAGTTTTGTAGAGCGCTCTACGTTATTCATCTTCCAGTAACGGTAGACTTCCATTTGTGACGCGCCGTTAAGAATCATTTGCCAGCCTTTCTGGATCATTTTGAAATTCTTGTCTGGCTTGTAATAGCCGGACACGTCGTCACGGATATAACCCCACTTCGGCATACCGCCGGATTTACCTTGTTCGAGGTTTGAATCGACGCCGCGTTGCACACTTTCGGATAGATGCTCTGAGTATTGTTTTGAAAGGGCAAAGAGCATGTTTAGCGTCAGCTTACCGCTTGAATCGTTATGAAATTCAAAGGTCGGGAAACGCAGGTCTTTAATGACTCCGTTATCAACCATATCGACAACCATTCCGGCTTCGAGCGAGTTACGCGATAAGCGGTCTGGGTGCCAGGCGAGAATGGCATCGTATTTGCCTTTCTCAATATCTTTTAGCATCTGCGAGAAAAGCGGACGGTTGCCGGATTTCTTCGCGGACTTAGATTCTTGGATCGGCTCGCCAACTAGTAGCAAGCCATGATTATTCGCATATTCTTTACAATCTGCGATTTGATCTGGTAATGATTTGGCTTGAGCTTCGGCATCTTCGGAAGATTTACGTACGTAAAGTACGTAGCGTAATGGCTTCTGAACTATGCCGCTACTCGCATTGATTAGTGCTCTATTCATAGTTTTAGAACACGACAACTACTCCGTCGTCGCACACTCCTTTCTCTTTGTTGGACTCGCGCCCTGGCGAATCGTCTATGTCGTCTAATGCGCAAAGTAATTGCACTAAATTTTTGACGGCTTCTTTTCGGTCTTCTACGACCGGCTGTTCCTTTTGCATTTAAGGTACATACTTTTCTTTCTCCACCCGAAGTGTTGCCATTCGGCAAGTATCACTTGTAGTGCAGAATCTACGCATAAAATATGAGGGGCTACCCCCTCTTACTGGAGAAAGGCGCAGAACTCTGCACCGCAATTAACGTAAGTATATTACATAAGTTCGAAAACACCAAGCATAAGCGTTTTGGAAGTGTGGGGAGATATATATTTGGTGTTTCACATATCTGTTATTTGGCGAGTTCGAACTTGCAATTGTCGTGATAGTAAGCTTAAATACGCAAAACATTTAGGAGTTTATTATGACTATTAAGTTAGAAGATGCCGTCGCGGTCGTACAAAAAGAGATTTGTGACTTGCGTGCAAAATATGAGTCCGTTGCTAAAACGGAAGAGCAGGATCCGATAATGGTCGAAGGCGAAACATCGACTGGGTATTATTGCCAACTAATGGCGGATCCGAAAGACGTCGCTAAGATTTTGCTTGAATATGATTATCCGGTTTGGCGCGTGCTTGACGAAGATGCGCCGCGCGCGATGTGGGAAGATTTGGGGCGAGAGTTGGGTCTAGAGCATGTTTGCTCGGTGGATTTATGAAAGCCTAGCCAGTTTTAGTGATCATTGCTCGACTTCTAGTTGTGCTATTATTGCCTTTCTTTTTTTAGGCATAGCTAACGCATTTAAGTCTTTTACTGTTTGGTCTATTGTTTTTCGTTCGTCATCGGATATATTACCATAATTTACAATTTCGATTTGCTCGCCATTATAGAGGTTATCGGCAAATTCAACGTAATTAAATTTTTTTTCAGTGGTAGGGTCTATGAAATTTAGAGTGCTACCATTTTTGGTTATTTTAATTTTCATCTAAATCCTCCTTATAGGTCTTAATATTATATTTCTTAAACCTTTTTTTGATTGACTTCTTTCCGCCGTCAGCAATACGCGCAATCAAATCGAGACATCTTTCTCCATTAATTTTGTTTTCCATATAATTAGATCGTATTGAAATATTGTCGCCTTTTGACCAGCAGTAAATGATATTTTCAGCATCCGCAAGAACCGGTATTGTTGCGTTATGACTAACTATGATTATTTGTTTCTTGATCTTTGCTTCTTTTATATCGCTGATCAGTTTATCATTAATATATTTATTTGCTAAGTTATCTTCAGGTTGGTCAATAATAAGCGGCGCCTGATCTTTGTTGTACTGCAGGATTAGCTCAGTTAAGATAGCAGTTTTCCATCCAGGACTCAACTCTTCCCACTTTCTTTTGTCATTAGTAACTATGTTGTAAGTGTATTTGTTATTTGCTTTGATTTTATCAGAAACTTTTCTTCTAAAGTCGTCATAACTATTTATACTACTGTATCTGTTGTCTTTGTTGCGCAAAAATAGGTTATTTGGCTCAAGCTTACTTATGTCGTCAATCTTTTTGTCAGATAATAACATATCGTTTATGGCGCTAGTTATTATTGGTTTGGTTATTTCTAATTTGTTTTCAACGAATAATTCATGCCCAGCAACTTTAATAGGCTTTGATTTTATTACATAATTAAACTTGATTAATTCAGCTAAATTATTATCAAATTTTATTCTATATTCTACATATTTAGCAATATATAAGAGCGCCCGATCAAATTGATTACTTTTTTTCTTTTTCTCCGCGTCATCATATTTATATAAGTCATCATAAAGCTTTTTGTTTTTTAGGATTATCTTCCTGACATATGTTTCGAAATCCGATTTGGAATACCCAACAGACAGTTTAGTTTTTATAGCATCAATATCTTTAGATATATCATCTATGTATACATTATTTTTACTGAAAGCTAAAATATCGTTTAGTGCTTGTAAATGGCTACAATATATATCCTCAGGATACTCCAGTTTGTCGATTATGTTATCTTTAGGAAATAGTTTTTCAAGAGGATTACTTTTTCTACTTTTAAAAGTGATTAAAGAGTCTAGGCTAGCTATCGCATTTAAGCTGTTTTGACATTTTTCAATTTCATCTACCGAATTAAACAGATTAGTTAATATTTCATCTAATTTTTTTAGGTGGGAATCAGTTTTTTTAGTCGTTTCGTTGGTCGGGCCAAACATTTGTTTAATTAGAGGTATATCTTCTATTTTATTATTGCGTATTATCTCTGAAATAAAGTTTTGGTTAATGTAATAAGGCGCAAAATTTGCAGGGTTATCTATAATTAACGCGTCAAAATTATATCTTGCTTTATATTCAATTTCTCCCAGCGTTGGATTCAACGTTTTTGCCAATGAGTCTACGAGCAAACTTTTTCCTGATGACGACTCACCTATAATTATGTTTAGTCCTTGCTTAAATTTTACATCTATATCCAACAACTCATTTTTTATGCTATAACCGTGGATATATTCTTCATATAGGCTAGGAGCCGTTATGCTATATTTTAGCCTATTTGATTCAGACAATGCTAGCCGTAAGCCGTCAAATGTTGGCTCTGATAGCATCCATGTAGGTGTATATTTTTCAGCATCCCTACTTTTTGGGCTTGGATATTCTTCAGGATTATAGTTATCGGAACAAGTTATTAGATTGGTGAAATCATCGATTCCTAATTTCTTAAAATATTTCTGAGTATCTACCCTTCCGGTAGTAGATCGAGAAGTAAAGCCGTCAAACTGATTGTAATATAGTACTTTTTCCATTACGCTGTCGAATTTTGTCCCACGGGGAATTGCTTTATCAAACGTAGAGTGATTTTGCCCACCATGTGGCAAGAGCAGAAAATCATACTCATTAAAACTATTAATGATTGTTTCTAAATTAGGAATATTGTCATAATCAGAATTAGATATTTCTTTCTTGGGATATAGTTTATCTAATATTATATTTATATTATCAATAATCTCAGGCGATACATCTTTATTGAAAAAAATATGACAATGATATGGTTTCTTTGTTTTGTCGTAGCTGATATGTAGCTCGGCCCCCAGTATTAGATAGTAATTATCTGGGAATGTACTAAGGTAGATGCTTTTATTTATAGTATTGTGATCGGTAAAGGATAATAATTTTTTGTAGTCACCACTATATTTATTAATATTCTTAATTAATGCATTGAGGTTATAGGCAACTCCTTCGCTTTTGATTCCATCAGGCCTATCTGAAGTATGAATATGCAAATCAGTATATACGGGTTCAAATGATTTCTCTCGTAGACTATCCATTTTATTCTTAGGCCCTATTAGAAATACTTTTTTAGGTAATTATTTAATTCTTTGTCACAGGCATAGATATAAACGCCTTTAACTGCGCGATTCATAAGAATTCTATACGTTCTTAAAACTTGCTCAAGCATATCGGCTTCATTAATTTGCTCATTGTTGGCGACCTGGCGTTGACTACGTTTCATAGCGCCGGAATCTGCGCAAGCTTTGCGGTTGAATACAAGTTTCCCGTCGCGATAAATTAAATCGTTTCCAATAATAATTCCTACAT
The DNA here is from genome assembly GCA_017421325.1 of Candidatus Saccharimonadota bacterium. Taxonomy (GTDB): domain Bacteria; phylum Patescibacteriota; class Saccharimonadia; order Saccharimonadales; family Saccharimonadaceae; genus Nanosyncoccus. The sequence goes on along the minus strand of JAFOJO010000002.1, from coordinate 10,523 downwards.
AGTTCAAATCGTCGCCTTGCACGGTGTAGATGCTACCAACTTCCTTTGGCGCGTTCTTGGAACCAATCCAGTTGTTTTGAGTGCTATTCCAGCGGAATTTCATGCCATCGATCTCGATATCGTATGCGCTTTTGTTATTCTTGGAGCTCCATTTCCAGGCGAAGCCTGCTACCATGCGTGACAAACCATACTCAGCCTCGCGCTTTTCCATGGCCTCAGCGAAATCTTGAATGTTATCAAAAATCTTCGCCTCAAAGTTCTTGAAAGTTTCTTTTTCTGTAGGTCTAAAACCGTTTGACAAAATATCGTGGATATAATCGATATATTTTTTGCCGCCAAGCGAACGCATTTGCGTCTTGAGATAGTATTCACGTTTATTAAACTCGTCTGCATATTGCAAAATATCACTACGATTAATGTTGGCTGGGCGAATGCGTTGTTGGTCACTAAATACTAGGACGACATTTTTGGATTTTGCCATGATCCAGTCTAGTTCTGAATGAATACCAGTGTCGCCGAAAATCTTCTGATCAATTTCGTGAACTTGTTTACCTAGCGTACCAGTAACACCAACTTTCAGAAGATGCGCTTCGTCTACTAGTGTAATGTCGAAATTATCGTCACATTTACCAAATTGGATCGGTGAAAAGATTCTAATATTTGCATCGCCGAGATCGATTTTGTCGAAAATTTTACGAATGCGGCCGCATAGTGATGGCTGTGGAATTACTAGGGCAATGCTTTTGTTCTTAAAGTTCTGGTTAATATGTTCCAGTTCAAAGAAAATATTGAAGTTTGATTCGTCGTCGATATCATCGTTTTGATTATCGAATGACTGTAAGTCGGCCAACAGTTTTGCGAGATACATAATGACGATAGTTTTGCCGGTACCAGCATCACCATCGATGACAGAAAGGCTTTTTACATCATGTGTGATAGCCTCGTCAATATTCTGAACGATTTCAGTTACTACGTTTAACTGCTCGAAGTTTAAGTTCTTGTATGGTGAAAACTTAAATAACTCAGAGTTGTTGATTTCTGAGATGGTTTTGTCGGCAATTTTTAATTCGCGAAGCCGGTTCCAGATTTCTTCAAAAGTTTTGCGGTAGTTAGCTCTATCATAATAATCGCGGTCACACATGCCGTCGTTGCGATTTAGAACCTTAAACTTTCCGTCACTGCTAAAATACTGAATAAGATAAGACTCTAAATCTAGCGCTGCACTTTTATTAAATGTTTCATCGAAAACTACTTTTACAGATCCATGCCTAAGACTTGATTTCTCAACATTCGCCAAGTGCTGGTTCATGCGATTCTTAAGATTTGTAGTTTCGCCAATGTAAATTTGTTGGTTATTGTAAATTTGATAGACTACTGGCCAATTTTCTTCCAAATGGTCTTCTGCGGCCAAGTTGTTAATTGCTTTTTGGTCGAAAGAATAGTTTCTAATTTGGAAGGATTTTTCTGACATATTATAATTCCGTATATTTTTTGCTATTACCTTTAGATTTGTTTACTGGGTATTTTTTAGAATTTTCCTCTAATTTCTCCATAACAATATCCTCAAGGCTGACGCCGAGCTTGTCGGCTAGGAGAATCGCGTAGTTAACTACATCGGCCAGTTCTTTGCAGACTTCCTTTTTGTCGTAGTTATCGTTCCATTGAAAACATTCAAGAAGCTCACCGGACTCAATTGCAATTGATTTTGCCAAGTTGGCAGGGGAATGAAACTGATCCCAGTCTCTGTCTTTTGTGAATTTTACCACCGCCGCCTTGACTTCTTCCATACCAATATTATATCATATATGACCACTGTTTTGGATGCAGCCAATGGTATAATATAAGCATGGACTGGACGAATGATTCCATTGTTGAATGGTACGATATTGCTAGAAAAGAGCACGTATCGCAGAAAGGAATGAATTATGGCATTAACCCTAATTATTCTATTATTTTGATGTCCAGAAGAGATAACGCTCCGTACAATGATTGCATTTATCCGGATGGAGTTACGATAGAGTATGAAGGTCACGATGTTCCAAAAGATTACTACAAAGAGCATGACCAGGAAGCCCATACTTCGTCTGGTAGTTTAACGGAAAATGGTAAGTTCATTGAAGCAGTTGAGTATTATAAAAAGACCGGGGTGCCTGAGAAAGTTAAGGTTTACGAGAAGATTATTCCAAATCGTTGGTCGCTCAAAGGTATGTTTGATTTGGTCGACTATAAAATTGTTAATGACGGCAAAAGAAACGTCTTTCGTTTTATCTTGAAACTCGATGAGTCAGATTCTGAAAATGCTGGGGATGCTGCTGATGTTCGTGAACTGCCGCATACAAGGCTTATTCCTAGCAGTGTGAAGCAGGAAGTATATATTCGCGACGGTGGTAAGTGCGTTCTGTGTGGTTCGACTGAAAATCTACACTTTGATCATGATCTGCCATTTTCTAAAGGCGGCACTAACTTGTCGGCTAATAACATCCGCATTTTGTGCCAGAAGTGCAATCTTAAGAAGTCTAACAAGATTGAATAGCTTTAGAATTCTCGCCACTCCGTCGCTTCATCGCTTGGCTTCGTTATAATCATTTGTCTAAACTGGCATTCTCCTGGATCTAGGACAAATTCGCCGGTTTTGTATTTTTGCTCCGCCATTTCGTAGGCTTCGTTAGCGCTTTCGGCTTCAATTTCGAAGTCTTTCGCGCAGGTTTCTTCTATTGTGATCGTGTATTTCATGATCGGATCTTATGATCATTTTTGCTAAAAGTCCACCTATTAGGCACTTTTTATTTACTATGGAACAGACTTGGTGCACTGATAATTTTGCAATCTTTTATTACCGAGTTCTCGAATATTTGGTAAACTTTCTTTCCGGACTTGCTTAACATATATGTGACTTCCGTCTGTGCGAGCTGTTTATATCTATTCCCATAGCAGTCGTCGAATAAGAATTCGATCGTAACTTTTTCCGTGGAATACTTTGGTTCCGGCAGATACTCTATTGTGGAATCATAATACTTTTTTGCCACCGCTGATCGAATGTTGAGCCCTATAATTTTCTCTTCGTCTTTATATATGATAGGAAGCAGTTCAATTTCAGTGTCACTTTCTACAAAATTGCTATTACCTACGCACTTTGCGCACAGATTATACATTTCGCGTTGCCCAACATTTCTAAAACTAAGCTTTGCGTTAGGCTCAAACATCAATGCTCCTGTGGTGTAAGTTTTATTTTTCAAATCTTTTGTTGAATCAAATTTACAATCAATTACAGCATTGCACTTTTTCATAAGGCTATCAATAATGGGACTTACTTGTATTAATGGAAGAGCCGCAATCGCATTGTCTTCTTGTCGTGATTGGTTTTGGCTCTCAATATTCTTTTTTACGGAGTATGCGGTTGCAATAAAGCCAGTGATGGCGCCGGCAACAGATGCAAAATAGCCTATAAGGATGATTGACCATTGTCCAGGAATTGAGTTTACAGGAATCCCAAGCTTGCTTGGTATATTGTTTGCATCGAAAATAAACCATACCGTAGGCACAATGATTAAAAGAAGGATGGATAAGATTATAAAACCACGAGAATTATTAGGTTTTTTCATTGATTTTATTCTTTCTCCCACCACATATAATTATACCTTATTTCGGCATATTTTACCGTTTCGTGTCAAGAAAAAATCCCACCCCTATTTTCTGCACAATAACTTTCAAAACCCGATTGTGTTCAAGTGGACGCTACCTATTGACTAAATGATAGAATATTTTGTTAGAATCGTCGCCGTAGTGGTTAATATCTTCTGGCTCAGCCCAAAGCGAAAGCTTGTGAACGCGCCACTTACCAATGAAGAACATCTGAACCATCGCATCATTCACGTCGCGACTATTTAGCGCGCGTGGAATGTACGCAAGGGAAAAGTAGTACCATTTATCGTCTTCGGCGTCTAACCTCGCAAAAACGCGCTTACCGCGCCCAAAAAGGCGCACATCAAAGCGCTGTGCTAGTGTTTCTAGGGAATAAGTCTTTAATTCGTGGATCGCGCCACGAACGGGCGATTCCATTAGTTCCATACGCTCGAACTTGTCATAATCGCGCGAATTAAACTTACCATTATGTTCGAGCATAAAGCTTTCGAGTTGCCGAGCAGTAACCGGTATTGGCTCGCCGGGCTTTACTTTTTTGAATGGGTGGCGTTTTGCCATATTAAACCTCGTTTCTTTTGAGGTTGCGCTCCTAGAGCGGTATTATCTTGTCAAGATGATTTTTGTGCTATTTCGCTTATGTTTTCCACAACTGCGCCTCTGTTTACCATGTGCATTTTGACAAAACTATTGACATATTACATAATATCGTGCTATAATGTAAATATATCACGACGCAGGGATGCACCGAACGGAGAAATACCTAAGGCGAACCTGCTTTTTTGATTGTCGTGCTATTTCTTTTTAAATTCAATCTTGCTTCTTACGGCAGGATCGTCCAAATAAACTCTGAATGTATCAGCCATTCGACGCTTATAAAGCGAAGATAAGTTTTTGCGGCTTGGTGCTAACAGTTTTTCGAATTTGTCTTTTTGAATCAAATAATCAACCATGCGCCAATAATCGCCATCTCCGGATACAAGTACTACCTTATCGAACTTTTCTTTCTCTACGAGACTCTTCATGACTGTAAATACTATGTCTGTATCTACATTGCCTTTCTTTTTGCTGAGTGCGCTTTCTGCGTGTTCGCGAAAAACTACGATATAACCAAATTTTTGGAGAGTACTATAGAGATCTTGGTTCTTTGGATCATACGCACCTATAAAGTAATAGGCTTCGCTTACGTTATACTTCTGGCTAAGATATATGCGAAATCTATTTAAATCAACATTCCAAGATGGCTTGGTTTTAAATGTGCCAAGCTTGAGATTTTGTCCATCTATGAATGCTTGATTGCTCATATTTTATATTATACCATTTTTCTTAATCTTTAGATCATAATCCCTAACTATACCATTGACATTGTATTTCTTTTATTTTCTTCATTGTCATTGTTTTAAGCCTCTACGGATTCAGTTAAGCCATATTTTCTTAAAAGTTCGAATCTCTTTGCCTGTATATGTATACCTCAGAACTCGCACGGCATCAGAATAGGGTAGTCCTTTTTAGGTATAACTTTGATCTTCGCAGTGTATTCGGGGTGGTCAATACACCAGTCCACAACCATGCAAAGCTGAGCAACAACGTCTGGTCGCCCCTCACTAATAATAGCGATTCTTGAACTCGCCAGTGGTGTTTAGATTCTAATGCTTCTTTACGTTGTGTGCATTTATTACTTCTTGAGCCGCTTGAACTAGCCTGTGGTGAACGTAGTCAATCGGGATAAAAACTGCATTTCCGTGAAGGCCTTTTTTGGAATGTTCTTTTTTGTCGCAGATGATTCTGTCATCAAAACATAACATTTTACCATGCCTACTGTTCGAATCTCCGTCATCCTCTTCCACGGTGACAAATGAGTGTGCGATGGTATCTCTTAAATCATTGAAGCTGATATCCTTGCCGAAACGACCAGTTATCTTTGGTATGAAACTTAAATCGTCTGGTGGATCTAAAACGACATTAGACATATAAGGTATCATCAAATATAGTGCTACTATTTCTTTTGCTCCATTAATATCTAAAGCATCTTTGTTGCCATTAAGAATTGCCAAAGCTATGTCTGCTAAAATCGTAGAATGATTGTTATATTGCGTACTCATGAGTTATGTGGCTATTTTTCATCGTTGTTTATTTTGTAATCTTCGTTAATCATCCAATGCCCTCTAACTCTAAATGCTGGTATGGTTCCACGGATAGCTTTATTGGTTGCAGATTGGAGGTTAATGCCACTATTTTTAGCCCAGTCAGCAACAGGGATGATTTTCTTGGCGGTAAGCTTAGTAATATGGCGATACAGCGCCTCAATCAAAAGACTCGCAAACAGTTCAGTGAGTTTATCTGCTTTATTGGTTTTTGTATATTCGTCAAGAGCAGGGTAATATTCATCAAATTTCGATTTATTCGGGATAATAATTGGCGGCAAACCAAGCATGTCTAATTGCTCGTTTGTAAGCAAACGTCCAATGCGACCATTACCATCACCGAATGGGTGAATGTTTTCGAACTCAGCATGGAAGTAGGCAATTTTATCCAAGAAATATTCGCCGTTATCAGAGTTATAATATCTAACCAAATCATGCATAAAACCGTTTACAAATTCTGGATTGGCGCCAATATGTGTACCGACACGTACCCACTCTTTGCCGGAACGAAAACGACCAGCGATCTCGTCACGAATATTTGTAAGTAGGGTTTTGTGTAATTTTAAGATTAACTCTACGGAAATTTCTTTTTCTGGGTTGTCCATTAGGTATTCGATGGCGCTGGCCAGGTTTTTAGCCTCGTAAATTTCGCGGATTTCATGATCAGTACGTATTTGATTGCGAATTAGAATATCTTCAGTATCTTCAAGCGTAAGAGTAGAGTTTTCGATAGCGTTTGAGTTATAAACCATTTCCGGAAGTTCAGAAATAGTGAGCTCTTTGATAGCTTCTTTATGCTTGACGGCTAGCTTACGATATTCCTCAGATAAGCTATTAATTCTATCTCTTGTAACTTGATTTATCATATCTTTATTATATCAAACTTTGCATTAAAAATCAAGGTTAGAGATAATTTTAAACGTAAAGTTACGGAATTTATATCATTGACATTGTATTTCTTTTATTTTCTTCATTGTCATTGTTTTAAGCCTCTACAGCTCCAGTAAAGCTATATTTTCTTAAAAGTTCGAATCCCTTTGCCTGTATATCTATACCTCAGAACTCGCATGGCATCAGAATAGGGTAATCCTTTTTAGGGATAACCTTGATCTTAGCTGTATATTCGGGGTGGTCGATACACCAGTCCACAACCATGCAAAGCCGAGCAACAACGTCTGGTCGCCCCTCACCATTTTTTGTTGATAATTATTTAATGCTGGGGGTTTTGAAAATGATTTTGTTGTGGGCGGTATAGCTTTTGGCGGCGCTGACTGTTTGACGGAAATTATAGACGAAGCTTGCGGCATCTTGATTAGCGAAGTTGACTAATTTGTCTATGCCGGAAGTTTTGAAAGTATTTAAGCCTTGATTTAAAGTGTGGCTACCGGCGGAAAGTTGAGTAGCTCCAGCGGAAAGCGAATTAATGCCGTTTTTGAGTTCGGTGGTACCAGCTGCTAAGTTATTAGCGCCGACAGATAATTCACTAGCGCCATTAGCGAGAGCTTCGATATTGCCAGTGTAAGTGGTGACGGCGGTATTGATTTTGTTGTAATATTCTACGATGGGTGCCGTAAGTTCGGTGACTAAAGCTGGATCTAGGTTGTATTTTGCGATTAAGTTTTCGGCGGTGGTGGTAACTTGATCTACTACGCCGTAAGCTTTGGCGAGTATTTCGTTGTCAAAAGCCACGATAGAACTAAGACCGTTAGAGAGTTTGGCAATGCCGGTGGCCAGATTATTGGCGCCATATTCTAAATTGTTTGCGCCAAGTTGAAGTTTGGAAATGCCAGTAACAAGAGCGTCTATGCCATTTGTTAGGTTGTTGGAGCCGGCAATGATTTGATCTAAGCCATTAGAAAGGTCATTGATAGAATTGATGATGCCGTCTACGGAAGTGAGTTTGGAGGTATCTAGCTCGGCGAATAATTCGTTGGTTGCAAAACTGTAAACTGTACCGAGTTCAAAATTGGTAGTATCGGCCTCTACGATAAAGTTAGAAGGTAAGAAATCGGCATTTAAATCTTGGCTAAGACCGGTGAAAGTGTAGCCAACTAGAGTAGTAGTATCGTTGCTCTCGGAAATGATTTTGCCATTATCAATTTTGATATTACTAAATTTAGTACTATCAAAATTTAGGCCAGTGACTGTAAGAAATGGTACAAGCTTGTTTTGATAAGTAGAAGTAGCAGAGAAATTATATATGATTTTAACATGTCCAGACTTGCCGGCTAGTTCTGAAGCGGAAATTTCCGTACCATCTAGATAATACTGAATTTGCAGTTCTACTGGTAAAGTTTCTTCATTTGCGATAGTGTTGCCGATAAAAGTTTTGTTAACGGTGCCGGTAGTGTCTGTAATGGCATAAATGTTGGCATCTTTAGTGGATAATTTATTAATATTATCGGTGGTGAGATTGGAATTTACGGCAACAAGATTTTGCGGTGTGTTGTCTGTGTCATTTTGTGTGTTATTAATTGCTAAAGTAGCAGCGCTGCTTAAGAATAAAGTAGCGATTAAGGTTGATGCGAAGATTAAAGGTTTTTTCATGAATTGGTTCCTTTCGTTAATTTTTTCATACCTAGGGTAGTGCGAATAATGAGTGGATCGGCGAGAATAAGTAATGATGGTAGGAAGGTTGGGACGACAAAGATACTGATGATGGCGCCACGAGCCATAAGCATACACATTGAGGAAATCATATCGGCTTGAGAATAAATAGCTACGCCAATAGTAGCGGCAAAGAGGACGGCGCCAGAAACGATGATAGAAGGTAGAGAAGTCTTGATGGAGATTTTGGCGGCGTCATGTTTATTCAGGCCAGATAGACGTTCACGATTGTAGCGAGCAGTCATGAGGATGGCGTAATCTACTGTGGCGCCTAGCTGTATGGTGCTAATACAAATTGGTGTGATAAAGGAAAGTCGTGTACCAGTAAAATGGCACAAGCCGAGGTTGATGAAAATTGCGGACTCTATAACAGCAATGAGAATAAATGGCAGGGAAATGCTTTTTGTAACAATGGCGATAATGATAAAAATTGCAACAATAGAAATAGTATTTACTACTTGAAAATCTACAGAAGTGAGATTAATCATGTCTTGGGTTAGGCTGGATTCGCCAACTAAGAGGGCTGAAGTATCGTGTTTTTTGATGATTTGATTGATACTGTTGATTTGTCCGGCGATTTCTGGTGTGGCGGTTTTGTATTCGGAAATAACGAGGGTTAGTTCGTAATTTTCACTTTTTAAAATATCGAGAATTTCGGTCGGTAAGATTTCGGCGGGAATTTGGTCGCCAATGACGCTTTCTAAGTTGAGAACAGATTTTACGCCGGCAATATTTTTTAGATCATTTGTCATGTTGAGGGCGGAATCGGTGCTTAGATGAGCATCCGATAAAATCATGTGAACATTTTGCAGACCAAAGTTTTCGCTGAGTTTTTGGTTGGCTATGGCAAATGGCATATTGCTAGGCAAGCTATCGCTGATGGTATAGTAAACATTGTCGTTGGTTTTTTGATAGCCGTAAAGGAATGGCGGGATGATGGCGACAAATATAACAACAAATGCGGGGAAGATTTTAACGATTTTGCTGCTGAGTTTGGTGAAATCTGGTAGGATAGCTTTGTGATCTAATTTGCGAAGCGGTTTATCAAAGGTTAAGATTAGTGCTGGTAAAATTGTAACGCTGCCGATAACGCCAAGAATAACGCCTTTGGCCATGACGATACCTAAATCTATGCCGAGCGTAAAGGTCATAAAACATAGCGCGATGAAGCCGGCAACGGTAGTGGCAGATGAGCCAAATACAGAGCTGAGTGTGGCTTTGATGGCGTGCTCCATGGCATGGTCTGGATTATTGTTGGTAGCGAGATGTTCGCGATATGAGTGCCAAAGGAAAATAGAATAATCCATAGTAACGGCAAGTTGCAAAATGGCTGATAAAGCTTTGGTAATGTAGGATATCTCGCCAAGGAAAATATTGGTACCGAGGTTATAAAGAATCATCACACCAATACTTACTAAAAACAGGATTGGTGCGAGCCAGTTGTCTAGCAAAAGTAACATTACGATGAGGGCTAAGGCTACAGCAATTATGATATAAAATAGCTCTTCGTTGCCGGATAGTTCGCGAAGGTCGGTAGTGAAGGCCGACATGCCAGAGACATAGGCTTTGTCGTCTACTACACGGCGTATTTCTTTGATGGCATTGATAGTTTCTTCGGCAGAAGAAGAGGCGTCGAAAAATACGGCAATTAGTGACTCATCGCCTTTATGAAAAGTATTATAAATATTGTCTGGCAAAAATTCGGCAGGCAGGCCGGCATTTTCAATGGTGCCAAGGCCGAGAACGGTATCGACATGTTCTATTTTTTTGAGTTCAGTTTCTAGATTTGCTTCGGCATTGCTAGATAAACCTTCTGTAATGATCATAGAGAAAGCGCCTTTGTGAAATTCTTCCATGAGCTTTTCTTGGCCGATAACAGTCTCCATGCTGTTTGGAAGATAATTTAGCATATCGTAATTAACTTTGGTACTAAACATGCCAATTAGCGCCGGAATAATTAAAATTACGGCGAGTAGCAAAATGAATTTGCGGTATTTTACAACGAATTTTCCCATAAAAACCTATATATTATATATGGTGATTGTATCTGTTAAACAGAGAGAAATCAATAGACATTTTTAGGCACGTGCCTAAAAATGAAGAATTTAGTGTGTTTTTAGGGCTGTTTGAGCT
>JAFOJO010000032.1 GCA_017421325.1 Candidatus Saccharimonadota bacterium | reverse complement strand
GTACCATTTACGGCAGTAACCTTCATACCCCAGCTAGAACTACCAGCTGGATCATAGACTCCAGTATGAATATTATGAGCAGAACCTAGATTACTAACTAGGTCAGTGTTACCTTCTGTGGAATTATCTAAATCACTATTATCACCAGAAGCGCCTATAGCATAGATAACATAGCCATTAGGATCATTACATAATGTTTTCATAGTAGTAGTGCCAATATTCTCTTTATAAGTACCAGACACTACAGAAGTACTATGAGTATCTCCACCTGTGACGCTCATAGTACAAGAGACTGGGATAGAGACAGTGAGATTATCTAGGTTGGAGTTGTCTATGGCTCCTACCCTAGTTACAGACAACACCGAACCAACCAAAACCGTCGCACCAGTCAACGCTCCTACAAATAAAAGTCCTTTGTTGATACCTCTCTTCATGTATTACCCCGTTTACTTAATGGATATTTATATAATATCACACTTTTCCATTTTCAAGCAACATTTTTATGTTTATTTTTCACAAATTTCCACATACAATTTTTGCCAATCAGGCAAATGTAAATCCCCCGGACGAGCATCAGCATTAATGTCCAATTCCTCAAAAATCCCCACTAATTCTTCTTTAGATTCCAGTCCTGCTAAATTATGTATCAATTTCTTCCGTGGCGCGGCAAACCCCCGCTTTATTAATTTAAACACTTCTTCTTTTACTACTGCCGCGTGTGGCTCTAATATTATCACCTGGCTATCCACTTTTGGTGGCGGTGTAAATTCTGCTCGGCCCACCACCGGACCCAATTGTACACTAGCATAATTTTTTACGAAAAGCGACAGCATCGTTTCTTTATCGCTAGCAATCCTCTCCGCTACTTCTTTTTGAATTAGCAGCACTATTTGCTCGGGTTTATTTTCTGCCGTTAGCAATTTCTCGATAATCGGACTGGTAATATAATACGGTATGTTCCCCGCTACCGCGTAAGGCTGCGAAATACTCGTAAAGTCAAAATCCAAAATATCTGTATTTATTACTTCCAAATTCTTCCCCGGAAAGGATTTTGGCAAATTTTTCGCCAAATTTTCGTCATATTCCACCGCTATTACTTTACCAAATCGTTTGAGCAGGCTGCTAGTTAATGTACCTAATCCCGGCCCAATTTCCACTACTACCCCTGTTTTTTCGGAATCTCGAGACGCGCTTGCTTCAGCACCACACTCAGCCGCTAAATCAGCAATTTCATCCAAAATCGCCCGATTTTTCAGCCAATGCTGCCCTAAAGATTTTTTATTTTTCATTTTAATACCAACCGTGCGAATACCAGAAATTAATCGCTCCCTGCCAACCACCATAACGGCTCACATATCCGGCCATCCATCTAATTTGCGTTACCGGGTTTGTCTCCCAGTCTGCTCCCGCCGACGCCATTTTGCTGCCCGGCAAAGCCTGCGGAATGCCATATGCTCCGGATGGGTTCGCGGCATCTACTCTACAACCGCTCTCATGATAAATCAAATCCAATGCCGCAGATAAATCCGCCTCACTCACACCTGCTTGTCTTGCCCAGCTCGCACAAGTTTCCCATTCTGGCGGAATAGACTTCTTTGCCCCCACCGCTACGATTCTATCTACCGGTTCTTTTACCACATCTTCGCCTACTAACTCACGCGAAACTTCTACGTTGTCTACATACAGCACATTGTAAGTTACCTTTTTCATGCCCACTTCGCCTAATTGCCTCACCTCACTAGTACCCTTTTCCATACTTGCGTCTTTTACTTCACTCTCTGCAAATGGTATTTCTTCTTCCATCGTCAAAGTCCTACCGCCGTTACGCGTAACTCTATACGTACTAGCCACGCCTGTTTCCAAAAAATCTTCATTCGGCGCAAAGTCCACTTCGTCGCCATCATATATGGTTAATCCTGCTTCTTTCACAATAGTTTTCAGATCATAGCTCGCAGTCATTAAATATTTGGTCATTTTACCATCTTTTACCACCACCGGCCGCGCCCTATATATATTGATAAAAAAATTGTCCGCATTTATCTCTGTATCTAACCCTGGCTCTACCTTGTCACCCTCATTTATGACTATATCTGCTCGTTCTATGGCTTCTCTTACTGTTTTGGCCTCTGTTTTTACAATCAGTTTGTTACCTTCATCATAAAAAGTGACGAATTTCGCCCCCTCTGTAATATAGGTAGATTGTTCTTCATCTCCCTCAGCAGAAGCGTTTTTTACACTCACCCCAGCCACCACCGCAAAAACAATCACTAAAGAAATAGCTATCACCAAACTAAAAGCTTGCTCGATTTTTCTCGAAAGCCTCATGTACCCTATTATACCACAAACTCCCTCAAAATACTAGTACTTAAAATAAAAGCCCCTGCGAGAACGGGCTTTTAAAACTATTTCTAGGTGGCAGTAATATCCATTTTAGCCAAAACAGCTCTACACTCTCCACCCTTTTCCCCAGCTCGGGCCACTTTCAACGTCGGACTTGGCCTGAACCTAATTTTATTTTAGCATAGGCAAAATGCTTGTCAACCTTGTTTTTTCAAATTATTTATGGCTTAATTTGTTTTTACTTTTGGCTTAATTTACAGAGGTAATTTTCAAAAACCGAACACTTTTTGCTTGATATTTTTTTATATTATGTTTTAGTTTAAATTATATTTTCGTTTGCATAAAGCAAGCCCAAGGAATTTTTGAGAAATTTTAGGAAAATCGAAGATTAAGAAATCTAGATTTTCCGTTAAAAAATTTCGATAAAATTACCTGGCGCACAGCGTAGACGCAAACGAAAATATAATTTAAACTATACGATTATGCTATAATAAACTATATGAATTGGAGGAAATGGCTAGACGGTTTCGCCTTGGCGGGCAAAGGTATCTTACTTGCCACCAAAGGAAAACGTTTCTGGTATGGCTTTGTGCCAGCTTTTCTCTTTTTCGGGTTTTTAATGAATTTACTTTCTGGCGGATTCGCTAAATTTGAACTGATGTCTGCTTTGGGCTTTCCTGAAAGCCTAAAGATTTTAGGCAACAGTTTTTTGGCCATTTTCGGCATTAATCAGCCACTTCTAGATTGGCTCCCTATTTTTGCTATCTCTATTTTGCAAGGTATTTTAATTGGCCTAATTGTCCTACTTTGGGACAAGAAAAAAGAGCAAAATTCCGCGAATCTCGAAAAAGCCGGCATCATTACCGGGTTAATTGCCCTAGGCGCTGGCTGCCCCACTTGCGGCACTACTTTGCTTACACCCCTCCTCGGCGCTATTTTTTCCACTGGGGGCCTTGCTATCACCGGCACCATCTCTACTGTTATTACTTGGCTCGCTATCATCATTGCTATTTTGTCGCTTAAACGCCTCGGCGAGGAAACCTATGTTATAATCATAAATGAAAAATATCTCGCCAAAAAAGCGAAAAAGGAGCAAAGTGAAAAAAGCCATTAGAATTATCGGCATTATTGCAGTCATTATCCTAATTATTGCCGCCATCGCCGCTAGTATGAACGCCAAGCCTAGTAATGCCGACAAAGTCTGGGACACCGAAATGACTCTTGGTAACCCCGAAGCTAAAAATTATTTCGTAGTTTATTCTGATTTAGTTTGCCCATATTGTATCGCCTTCGAAAACGCCATCGTCGAGCACGAAGAAGATTTCAAAAAATACCTCGAAGAAAACGACATTCTTTACGAAGTTCGCCTTTCCGATTTTCTTTATGAATACGGCGAATCCAATCCTATCCACTCCCGCTACTCCGCCCTTGGCAGCTACTGTGCCAAAAAAGAAAGCAAATTCTGGGATTATTACAATCTCGCCGTTACCAGCATCTGGAATGACTACTTTAAAACTTCCGGCAAATCCGCCTTTTCTAAGATGTCTAGCATTGGCAAAGACTACTGGATCAACATCGGCAAGCAAGTTGGCCTCGGCGAAGATTTCGAAAACTGCGTTAAAAACGAGGATACTCTAAACGAAATTGAAACCAACGCCGCCAAAACCGCCAAACTCGCCCACGGTATGCCATATTTCAAGTTCAACGACTACACCAGCTCCGGCTTCGACCTCTCCTGGGGCTACGATTACGTCTTGATGTATTTCCAAGCTGGGTTAGAAAGTAAAAAGTAATTAATTAGCAAAAAAGTCACTTTCATTAACATAATGAGATTTAGACCAGATTTGTTTGGCGTAATTTATACAACTTAGCAATGAAAAAATGTCCCCAGTGAGCGAAAGCGAACGACTAAAAACATTTTTTCTTGCCCTATGTTGTATAAATTACAAGCCAAACAAGTCCGAACTAATGAAAGTGACTTTTTTGCTAATTATTCCATATCTTTTCATCTTTAATGCTGTCCGGCAAATAATGCTTATCAAGATGAAACCCAGCCTCCCATTTTTGTCCCTTGCCGTATCCCAAATCCTTCATTAGCTTAGTTGGCGCATTTCTTAGCCACACCGGCACCGGCTCGTTTGGTGCCTTCCGTGCTAAATCCATCGCTTTATACCACGCATCTGTCGTAGCGCGCGATTTTTTTGACTTCGCGAGCGCCACCGTCGTATGCGCTAAAATTAGTCCCGACTCCGGCATCCCTACTCTTTCCACCGCTTGAAAACACGCCGTAGCAAGAGATAAAGCTCCATTTCCCGCAAGGCCAATATCTTCCGAAGCAAATATCACCATTCGCCTCGCAATAAATTTCGGGTCTTCTCCTGCCTGCACCATACGCGCCAGGTAATACAGCGCCGCATCTACATCGCTCCCCCGCATCGACTTGATAAACGCCGAAATCGTATCATAATGCTTATCACCCTTTTTATCATACCCCGGCATTTTACGCCCAGCTGCTTCTAGCACTATCTTGTCATTCACTTTTTCCGCTAAAGACAGCGCCAATTCCAAATCCCCCAATGCCGACCTAGCATCACCACCAGACAATTCCGCCAACAAATCTATTGCCTTTTTTGTCACCCGTTTTGTAGCTTTTTCTGCTTTTATTGCACGCTTTAATACTTCGAAAATCGCCTCTTTACTCAGCGGCGCTACCACTACTACACGTGACCTACTGAGTAACGGCGATATTACTTCAAAAGATGGGTTCTCCGTAGTGGCTCCTATCAAAGTAATCAGCCCGCTCTCC
>JAFOJO010000031.1 GCA_017421325.1 Candidatus Saccharimonadota bacterium | reverse complement strand
GTGCGATACCTAACTATTCAAGCCAATTGATTGATTCGAAAGCTTCGGTCCCTACGGTGCCGTCATTGCTTTTGAACCAACCAATTATAAAATAAATCGGCTTTTTGAAATTTAGTTAAGTATCGCACTTTTATTGTAGCATAAAAATGTTTTGCAAACAAAAATCATAATTATTTTATGAAGCTTGTGCTATAATGAAATCAAGGAGGAGAGTGTGGAACTTAAGAAACGGTTAAGTTTACGAACTGTTTTGATAGGGCTATATGTGGTGGTTTTTGGGGTCTATGTGATTTGGGGCCTGCAGCCAGCCGAAGCGGCGCAGAGCTATGAAATTTCGGCGGAGCTGAATATCCCGAGCATTAGCCTGGTTTCTGACGTGACTGCTTTACAAATAGAAGACCACGAACTAAAAACGCCAGACACTATAGTGGGGGGGTTCTCAAGAGCTGAGAATAAGACTCTGCTAATTGGTCACTCTAGCACGGTGTTTCAAAATCTAAATAAAACTAGGCTGGGTGATGAAATTATTTATAACGATAGTAAATATATAGTAGAAAAAATTGAAGTGTTAGAAAAAGCCGATGTAGATATGAGTAAAATACTCGCTCCGGCAGAAAAAGATACACTTATGATAATGACTTGTGCTGGTACAGACTTAGGCAATGGCGATGCAACGCATCGATTAATCATAACTGCTACATCAATCAAATAGTACTTTCTGTGACTCGCTCGCTTCGGCCCGTCGTTACGGGCGAAGCTTCGCTCATTCCGCTCCTCGTTAGTCGCGTACGGTCACAAAAAGTACTATTTGATTGACTATAATTTCCGTAATCTAATAGCAAACCCACCGCCTGGCGCCATATAGATATCTAGCGCTTCACCACGGCCTACGTGTTTTTGCTGAATGTTGATGCCAAAGGGATTTTCTCGGTAGTGGGCGTCGTCACTATCGGCGTAGATTTCGGCCTGGTAGACGCCGTCGTCTAGAAAATCTAGGCTGATATGGATGCGGCGGCCTTCTTCGTTGGTGACACCGCCAATATACCAATCGGCACTATCTCTATCTTTGCGCGCTACTACATAGTAACGACCAATTTCGCCGGCTAGAGGCAAAGTTTTTTCAAAATTAGTAGGCACATCGCGGATAAATTTGAAAATTTCAGGGAAGCGGTCTTCGTAGATGAAGGGGCGGTCTGCGGCCATGGCCATACCAGAATAAATGGTGACGAAATAAGCGATCTGGCGAGCTAGAGTGGTGGCCATGCGTTTTACGCTGTTGGCTAAATCTAAAATGCCGCTAGTGTAATCCATCCCGCCGGCTAGCAGGCGAGTGTAGGGTAGGAAGCAAGCGTGAGAAGGGCTAAGAGCGCCGCCTTCGTATTCTTGACCACGGGCGCCTTCGCGCGAGAGTAAATTGGGCCAGGTGCGTTCAATGCCGGTGCCTTTGATAGGCTCGTGAATGTCTAGGCAAATATGTTTCTTCGCGGCTAATTCTACCGTCTTTTGATAATGATTAACTCCGAGCTGAGAGTGGTGAAATTCGCGGCGACCATTGATCATCATCATACTGCCAGCGTAACCAGTTTTAATATAATGTACGCCGTTGGCGGCGTAATAATTATAGGCAGATTCTAATTGCTTTTCATAATTATCGATAAAACCAACCGTTTCGTGATGGCCAACCAATTCTATACCTTTATGGCGGGCGTAACTCGCGACTTCTTCCAAATCAAAATCCGGTGTAGACACGGTGAATTTATTATTAATACCGTTTTCTAGCCAATCGCCTTCCCAGCCCTCATTCCAACCTTCAATTAGAAGGCCGTCAATGCCAAGGCGGACGGCGGCATCGATATATTCTTTGGCGTGAGCAGTAGTGGCACCGTGGCGCTCGCCAGGGGCCCAAGTCCATTCGCCCACATACATCGCCCACCAAATGCCGATAAATTTGAGAGTTTTAACCCAGCTAAAATCTTGTGCTGGCGGATCGTTCAGCGCGTACATGGTGCGATTGGTGGTGAGCTCAATGGCGGAGTCGGCCAGCATAATTAAGCGCCACGGGGTACTAAAAGGTAAATCTACGTGGGCCTTGGTGCCGTCGGAAAGGGGAGTGATGTCGGTTTTAAGCACTTGCTGGTCGCTCAGTTCAATAGTCATAGAACCGTAATTGTAAAGTGCGGCTTCATGAATGACTAGATAGCAGCCACTTTGAGTGCGAAGAGTAAGTGGAGTGTGGACTGAATGCTTTAAATCGTAAACGGCGGCTTTTTCATAATTATATTCGTAGCGGTCTGGCTGGTAGGCGGGGATTTTCCAGGCCACCGTATTAAGGTCTATATTGAATTCAGTCAGCTCGTCCTTGATAGTGATGCGCTGGAATTTGGGTTGGGGTGGAATTTCGTAGCGGAAAGCCACGCTATTATCAAACACGCGAAAACGTAAAGTCATAATACGTTTAGAATCTTTATTTTCGGCTAGATAAAAAGCTGCTTCGGTATAATTATTATTAATATAGCTGTCTTCGCCCCACTGGAGTTCGATAGTTTCTGTATGTTTTTTAACTTGGGTGCGGATAAGTTTAAGATTATCTTGCAAAGGCGCTTCGCCGCAGATTTTAAAGCCAAGCTTGGAAGGCTTAATAATTAACTTATCATTTTTATATACCGCATAAGAAATACGGCCGGATTTAAGCGCAAAATGGCAACGAACTCCTGAATTAGGCGAGAAAATATCGCGCTCGATTTCGTTACGGCTAAACCACTTAAACATAAGCTTATTATATCACTTTTATGGGGCAACAAAAATCCCCCAGTGGGCGCTGGGGGATTAATCGGCTAAATTTTAGTAAGAATTAGCGCGGTAAACGCGGAAAGTAGCCTGTTCGAGAACATCCTAGTCTACAGAAGACCAGTCAAAAGTTTCTTCGGTGTAAGATTGGCCAGGTGCCAAATTGCTAGCATAAACGGTGTCTTCGTCTAGGCGATCACCATTTGCGTCTAGAGCTTCAACACTAACTGAGAATGACAAAGTTTCGTCGGAGATGTTGGTGACTGTGACCGGCAAAGCCTTATCGCTCCAGGTATCATCTCTAGCGTCTTGGTACTCACCTAGAGCTACCTTTACCTTGGTGTCCGAAACATCATCATCGTAATTTTCTAGAAAAGTGTTGACGGTATTTGTGACTTCGTCGCCCCATGAATCGATAATTTTTTCTGCAGTTTTTACGGCAATCACATTCATGACGATACCCACTACCAAAGCTACTGCGCCCAAGATAGTAGCAGCTAAAGCTTTGTGCCCTTCAGCCTTTTTAACTAAACCAATAATGCCAAATACCAATGCTAAGATACCCAAAATATACGCAATCCAATAGCAAAGCGGAATAAACGCGAACACCACACCAATGATGCCTAGCACCAAACCGGCGGCGTAAAGGCCCGTTGATTCAGTTTTTTTCTTTTCTTGGCTCCTTATTTATTAGTTGTTTTCATTATAGCATAGCTTAAAATAAGCTTAAAGTATTTTAGCGTGGAACTGGAAAAATTTGTATGTGGTATAATTTAGTTATGAAAATTAGACGAAAGCGCAGTCGCGCGAAGATGTTCTTTGGAGGACTCATAATATTCGTAGTGATGTTTGCGGGGGCGTTTTTCGGAATACAGTTTTTTACCAAAACCGGAATTTTTCGCGTGCCAGGCGTAGTATATTATGATGAGAGTTTGAAACCAGAAGAATTAACAAAACTGCAAGCAATTTTTACGGAAGACGTGAATTTAGATAAAGATGTGACGATTAGTGCAAAAGAATATACGACGAAGCCGGAGCTTAGTGAAGGTGAATTTTTATATGACATATATGTGCCGGTGACGGATTTTTATGAGGAAAGGATGGATACAGGCGAGCTGACGGGTGGTGAATACCATACAATTCCGTTGGAAGAGTTGGATTTTACGCAAAAATTGTTGGCCGTGGACGGTAAATATTATCTGGATGATTTTAATAGCGGAGCAACGTTTAGAGTAATTAGTTTTGATTCAGAAAAATACAGTGAGGAGATTGCGCCTTTGGTAACGGGAACCTTCGCCAAGGAATGGCCAGAAAAAGATACAGTACTAACTATGGCGCAGACTGGCGTAACGGCGCTTTCGCGCGGGATGAACGAAAAACTTAATTCGATGGGCGATGCAACATATTTTGCGGAGAAAATTAAAGATTATCTTGCCAAATTCGATTTAACTCATACTTCAAATGAATCATCATTTACGGAAATGGCAAATTCAAAAAATATTTGTTCGGACCCGCGGTTCATCAATACTCTAACTGCAATTGGGCTAGACATTGTGGAGCTCACCGGCAATCATAACCAGGATTGCGGCGATGATGCAGCACTAGAAACAATAGATATTTACGAGCAAAATGGAATCAAAATAGTGGGCGGTGGCCGAAATACCGAGGAAGCCGCAACGCCACTAGAAATAGGCGAAAAGGGCACAGATATTACATTTTTGGCTTACAATTTATCTACCGGCGGAGCGACTTACGATAACACGCCGGGCGCTAATCAATATTATGAGGAAGACGCCGCAGCCAAAATTGCAGCTGCAAAGGAGCGGGGTGATTTTGTAATTGTGGATGTGCAATATTATGAATGTAGTGCATATGTAGCAGAAGATGAAGACACCACTTGTGATTATGCAGATTCGGCAGCGGGTGACCAAGTAGGGTTTTTCCGACATTTGATAGATTTGGGCGCAGACATAGTAGTGGGCACCAGCGCGCATCAGCCGCAAACTTTTGGACTATACAATGACGGTGCGATATACTATGGGCTAGGAAATTTATTCTTTGATCAGGTTTGGTGGCCAGGCACTACTAGGAGTTTAATTTTAGGACATTATTTCTACAAAGGGAAATTACTACAAACTAGAATTACCCCAACGGTTTACGATAATAGTATGCAAACAAAATTATTGGATAAGGAAACTGCGGAATGGTTCCTGAGAAGGCTAGTCAACGAAAGGCCGTGAATAGTACGGATGTAGAATCCAGAACAGTATCAGTGGCATTAGTAACGATATTTGGTATAACTTTTGTATTAATAATATATTATATTATTGCAGGGATAGTTTATATACAGATGTCAGCTACGGAAACCACAATTGAAAGTCCGGAGATCGTAGATGTGAAGCCAGGGAAAATAGATTTTCAGCCAGTGATAGACGAGTGGATTAAAAATACTAATGGCGATAAAAGCATATTGATCTATGATTTAGATCGCGATGAAGTTGCTGGCGGATATAATGCAAATAAAAAATACGATACGGCGTCTTTATATAAATTGTTTGTAGTATATGAAGGATATCGCAGATTAGAAACCGGAGAGTGGCAAGCCAGTGATAAAGTAGGTGGCACTAAGCACACAATACTAGAATGCTTGGATTTAGCGATTCGCGAGTCAAACTCGGAGTGTGCGGAAAATCTATGGGCAATGATCGGTTATGATGAGCTAGAAGAGATTGTAGAGGAAGATTTTGATATCCATGAGACCATTGTGGAAGGATTGTTGTCGAACGTAAAAGACATTACTAAAATGATGAAATTATTTTATGAACACCCGGATATTAAGGATGAAACTTTAGTAACCAGAATGAAAGATTCGTTCTTGAACCAACCAAAAACCGAATACAACTGGCGACAAGCGTTACCAAGTGGATTCTCGGATGCGGTAAATGTTTATAATAAAGTAGGTTGGGATTTTAATAAAGAAGGCAATTATTGGAACATATACAACGATGCGGCAATTGTAGAATTTCCAGAAAAGGACCGACATTTTATTGTGGTGGTAATGACAAATGAGGTGCCATATCAGCAGATTCGCAAACTTGGTACGATGATTGAAACAGAGTTTAATAAGTACTAAAGAATTGTGACCAGTAAGTTTTGTAGGTGGAATCCATATCAAATACAAAGCCAACGGCAAGCTTGGTGTAGTCTGGGTTTAGGATATTGGCACGGTGAGATTCGGAGCCCATCCAAAGCGCCACTACGGTAGCTGGGGAGACGGCAGCATTGCCAATAGCTAAGTTTTCACCACTCACGCCACCAGAATCTGGTGCCGGACAAACGGTAGACCAGCTACTACCATCTGGGCGAGTATGAGCATATAATTGCATGGATTCGTTGGCGCGGATATCGGCAGCGTCGTCGCAAGTGTCACCCCAGGCAAGTTTTTGGAGATTGTTTTTGATGCGGATTTTATTAACCAAAGTCAGGACCTCGTGCTTCCATTGTTCGGCGGGAGGATCTATCACGGTGACGGTGATAGAGTCTTTACGTTTGCCGTCGTAAGTACCGGCCGTAATAGTGGTAGTACCAGTACCACTAATTACTGGGTAACGACAAGTGTCGTCGCTATAACCAAGCCAAGTACGGGCGGAATCATAAAAGCCCGTAATGACATCAGAATTTGAAGTCTGCCAATACATTTCGCCCAAGCTAGACAGGTCGCCACCCACGCAGATGTCGGTATCTGGTGTGGCGTAGATAGTGATAGCATTTTCATTCCAAAGTTGGTCGGAAGGCACATCGGAACTATCAAATTCGTGGCTGGCGGCAGAAACATAATCATCATTGCCAATAACATCTAGATTAATAGACGCTTCAGAATCGGAGACGGATTCCAACAGTTCCATCGTACCAGTGGCATCTGCCACGATATCCGAACGTTCATCTACGGCACGGAAAGTAACGCCACCGTTAAACCAAATGGCGCTAGCAATCAATACACCGACAATCAAAATAGCTGCCGCATTCAGTGAAAGCAAAATAGTTATCCGATTTTTATGTGGTCGTTCAGCTTCCATTAATTCTGGCCCTTTTTAGGATCTTGTCCAATGATTAGTGAACGAATAAAGGTCATTAAGGTATTCATCGCCGGTATCAAGGCGATGAAAATCAGGATCATAATGAAATTAAGGATAATCACCTCAGTAGATGGCGTGGAACCACGGAAGAGGGCAGCAAAAATTACCGAAAAGATAATCATGTAAATAATAGCGATAGATGCGATAACTACTATGTACGAGAAAATACGCAGCCAAACGGAAGAAAGATTCAGCATATGATAGCGTAGAATAGTGTAGTAAACACCGAGGATAGTGACGGCAAGCGCTAGGGGGCCAAGCCAAATAAACTGCCAATTATTGAAGAATGGCAAAATAAGGTCCACGATTAAGACAATAGTGCTAGAAATGGCAAAACTTATCATAGTAATGACATCACCACCGCGTTTGCGTTCGGAACGAGCCTTGAGGAACTGGTGGAAGAATGCCGCAATAATAACCGGTACAATAGTGGCAAAGAAAGCGATATAAGAGAAATAGACTGGGCCCATACGCATCACTATACTATTGCCGGTATTGCTTAAGACCACATCCGAATATAATGCAGTGGGGCGAATTAAAATGGCAAAACTAATAATTAAACCAATCAATAAAAATGAAAGTGTAGTAATTTTGCCATATTTTTTCTCCCAAACGCCATAGCCAAGAAAGGCGATATCTAAAAGGATAGCACTAATAAAAGTCCAGTTAACATGCCAACCAATCACATTGGCGCGGTCTGGCGTAGCTATCATAAAAGTAGCGATAGAGGCCATCCAGGCGGTAGCAAAAATGGCGGCGGCAAAATACCAAGCCGAACGCGCCCTATCGCCCTTAGACGAGCCAAAGAAAACGATAGCGCCGGATAAAAATGTTAATATCGAAACCGTAGCTAACAAGATTACAATTAATTGCACGAAACCTCCTTTTCTATAATTATAGCACAAGTGGAACTAATGTAATAAATAAAATAAATTAATTCGAGTAAGCGTTTGCATAGCCCGCTATAGACACACTCAAGGGCCGTTTGGCCGAGCTTATAGTCTCGAGCGAGCCATGCAAGAACTATCCTTTCACCATAGGCCACCCGTCCGTGTTCACCCTCTGTTGTTGCCCGCCCGTAATTATCTTCTGTTACCGCCTGGTGGCATCATCATATTATTGGAATTTGAGTTACCAATTACCGTAGTGATATCGTTGATAGTAAAGGTTTGGTATTTTTCGCCGTTTAAATAAAGCGCGTAAGCTTCACCCGCTTTAAAGTAGGCGCTGCCGGCGGAAAGGTGGCTGAATGCTTTGGCGGAAGTGTGTTCTAAAATAGTTTCGTCGTCACTATTTTTGATTTCTATTTTAGTACCGGCGGCTTGCTGAGTGGCAAAGTAAACACTAAGATTATATACGCTAGAAGTACTACCCAAAGTTTCGGCCATGCCACTAGAACCTACGGAAACCACTTCGCCACCATTCATTACAATGCCTAAACCACTATCTAGGGCGCCGTTACCATTGTTGGTGGGGCCATCTATTACGACTTTGCCGCCATTAAAGTAAATGTAGCCATTACTATCTACGCCGTCGCCGCTAGAGTTTACGTAAACATTGCCGCCGTTAAAGGCGAGCTCACAATTCGCATCGCCAGCCATTGGGTTGTTCGAAGTATTATCCGAGCCACCGCCAGCATTGATGCCGTCATCTGAAGCAGCAACGGAGATTGCACCATTATTAATAATAATTTTCTTGGCCTCTAGTCCTTCGTAGCTTTTAGTAATATTGATTGTGCCGTTTTGAATGGTTAATAAATTGATAGCATGGATGCCGTCATCACCGGCAGCGATAGTAATATTGCCATTTTCAATGAGTACGAAACCTTTGCCGGCGTCGGTTTCGTTGGTAGATTTGATGCCGTCACCTTTCGTAACAATATCAAAGGTGCCACCTACAATATAAACTGAATCTTTGCCACGAATGCCATCGTCTGTAGCGGTAATGTGGTAGGTGCCGCTGTTAAATTTTAAGTCATCTTTGCTAACGATGGTGTCTTGATAATTGGCGGTAACAGTAAGCTCGCCATCACCTTCGAAAGTGAGATCCGCTTTAGAATAAATAGTGCTTTTAATATCTTCGTCTAGGTCGGCAGAATATTTCGTGCCATCGGCTAAATAATTTTCACCGACTAATTCTATTACCAAATCGTCGCCCGAAATACAGCTGATAGCTGGGCCGGTGGAGTTTTTGATAGAAACATTGTCTAAAATAAGTTTTACCTCGCCTTTGTCGCCAACATTAATCAAAATAGAGCCATCTTCAAGCGAGCCAGTCAGGTGATACACGCCAGAATTTGCAATAGTGAGACTTTCAGAAAGTGTAATATCGGTAGTAGTGTAGCGGTCCCAATTAATTTTGGCGTCGCCGTTATCGATGTCTAGCGAGCCGGTATTAGTAGAAGTATTGTTGCCGTAATTTAAATTAGTCACTACTGCCGCCACTAGCACGATAATTATTAGTAATCCAGCTAGCAGCCATTTTTTATCAAATTGGTGCTCAGAGGTCTTTTTCGGTTCTACGCGGGGCGTAGCATCAGTAGGGACTTCGTCCCAAACTTCATTTTTATGATTAATCATTTTAAATCTCCTCTTCCATGCAAGGGTGAGAAAGCAAAACTTTGAGATTACAATTTTTCACCCGGATTTCGTCTAGAAATTCCTTTTCTTTAACGCCAGATTTCATCGTAATATCGTAGGTCAACTTATATAAACTGCCCATGTTCATAGTTTTCATTTGGGTAAGGTCAGCACGAGAAGTGTATTTGGTAAAAATTTCATCAAACACTTCTTCGTAATCTAGATCTTCGGGTACTACAATTTTTAGCACGCGCTGTTTTTTGTTTGGCTCCAAAAAATGCGTATAGGTGAAGAATACGATAGCAACTACGGAAATAATAGTAATTACCACAGCAAATAGTACGTGGCCCATACCGCAAGCGAGTCCCACCATCATCGCGAAAAACACGCTGAGTAAATCTTTGGCCCGGCCCTGGATAGAACGGAAGCGAATGAGTGAAAACGCGCCCAAGATAGCAATAGAAGTACCGAGATTACCATTTATCATAATCATTACAGCCATTACTAGTAGCGGCAATGTAGCCAAAGTAGTAAGAAATCCCTTGGTGGTTTGTGAGGTTTTCATGTGGGTGATAGCGATGATTACGCCAAGCAGCAGAGCTACGCCGGCACAAATTAGCCCAGTAGTAATACTAAGCCCGGTAGTGGTAGAATCAAATATCGAATTAAACATTATTTTCCTTTCTTAGTTTTTCGTATACTTTACCAATTTTTGAAAATTGCTGTGGATAGATTTTTTCGGCAGACATTATTCCGGCCAGCCAAAGCGGAATAACGCCGTGTGCCTTAACTTCCATGATAATATTACGTTTGCCTTTGAAGTAAATTTTATCACGCTTTCCTTTAATGAAACTTAAATTTTTATCGCGATATTTTAAATTTTCATCAAAAGTAATACGCAGATTATCTTCGCCTTTATAACTTTCACGATTATAATATACTAAAATTTTGGGGGCTAAATCAAAACACGAAATTAAATAATCTACTTCTTTAGCAATTTGCAAATCATTATTGTTTTCCATGGAACGCATTGATAGCTTGGCCAGAGTAGCCTCGCCATCCACCAATTCTGCAAAATCTTTATGCGTAATCATGACACGGCGTTTATAACCAGTATTCACGTCCTGGCCTTTGAGTTTAGTTTTTATTTCTAGAAAAACTCTATCATAGCCGCCATAACTACGGGCGCGTAATTTTTCCTTAAATTCTGGGTGGTCGATAGACTGAATGATCAAATCATAGTTATCGTTATCAAAATATATATTATAT
>JAFOJO010000026.1 GCA_017421325.1 Candidatus Saccharimonadota bacterium | reverse complement strand
GATACTTAACTAAATTTCAAAAAGCCGATTTATTTTATAATTGGTTGGTTCAAAAGCAATGACGGCACCGTAGGGACCGAAGCTTTCGAATCAATCAATTGGCTTGAATAGTTAGGTATCGCACCTTGCGGTGCCATTTTTTGTAATACGCCTTTTCATAAATTACAAGATGGCACCGCAACCGAGATTAAACTCTAAGCGAGGTAGCATAATGCGGAGCAGCAAAAACATAATATTGACTTTAAAAAACATAACAGCCTATTTTACAGGGAAAGAAAAAATCATAACATTGGTTTCTATAATCACAATGTTAAGTTTTGCAAACATAATAAATACTTCTGCTCTTAGTTACCAAACCGAAACCAACATTAATTTTACTTTCAATCCTACATTATCCATTAATATTTCACATTCAGATTTGGTGATAGATAACCTCGCTCCAGGCACAACTGGCGATAGCAACACAATAAATGTATCAGTAGCTACTAATGCGGCATACGGCTACACCCTATCCGCCATAATGAATGGAAATAACAACAATTTAACCCATACTAATGGAACTAATATATTTAGCAGTATAGCTACCGACGCCAGTTTATCTAGCTTAACTACTGACAATACTTGGGGATATAGCTATAAACTATCAAATGATACTAATTGGAATAATTACTCTGGTTTATCTACTGAAACTAGTAAGACCTTAGTTGATTCAAATGATCAAACTGCTATACCAATAGACTTTAAGATAGGAGCTAAAGCTAGTAGTACTCAACCAAGTGGAACCTATACTGGAACAATAAACTTTACTGCAGTTACCAAACCTACGCCAATAACCCTAGCAGATGCTTATGCCTCAGAAGGTAAGACTATGGTTAATGGTTTCTATACTATGCAAGATATGACAAGTACTATATGTAGTAAAGTAGAAGCTATAGGTGCACAGTTACAAGCACTAGACAAGAGGGATAACAAGCTATATTGGATAGCCAAACTAGCAGATAATCATTGTTGGATGACGCAAAATTTAGATTTAGACCTAGATAGCAACAGAACTTACACTCACTGGGATACGGATTTAGGGTGGAGTAACTCAAGCAATTTGGACGTAAATGCTACTTGGAAGCCAAATAATTCAACTATGGATTTCACTATTGGCTCAACCATCCCTGGTTGGCAAAGCAGCAGCACGGAGCCATACTCTGCTAACCCTGGAGATGTATGTTTCTATACATCTAATTCAGACTCTAGCGATACGCAGTACGATTCATTGCAGGAATGTATAGACGCAGGGCATAATGACTGTACGCATTATCACGCTGGAAATTATTACAACTGGAGTGCGTCGGTAGCGAGCAATGATACAAGCGAACTAACCACGCAATACGATAACGCTCCTAATTCTATTTGCCCAAAAGCCTGGAAAATACCGCAAAATAACCCCACAAATGACTTCAGCGGTTTATTTAGGTCATACAATATAACTCCATCATATAGCACGACTCCTAGTATAGCTATAAAATTGCGGCTTGAACCAATATGGCTAATATTGTCAGGAGATGTTAGCGATGGTGAGCTCGCCAGGCAAAATCAAAGAGGCGGTTACTGGACTAGCACTGTTTATAATAGTCAGGGCACCCAGCGGCCGATATTCGGAAACACACAAATTATAGTGTCTGACTATGGTTGGAGGTACCACGGATTCCCTTTGCGTTGCTTGGCTAGATAGTCTTTTGGCGGGTGGCCGAATCCAAGGTTTACTTAAATCTCAAAACTAACTTTTTGTTTGTATAAAGCAAACCCGAGAAAATTTTTCTAAATTTTAAAAAAAGCGACGAGCGAACCCCCTATCTAGTAAAAAACCACGCTTTCCCCTAGTTAATTCCAACGGAATTAACTAGACAAACAACCAAAATTGAATTGGAATTGACTTCCAATTCAATTTTCTAACTGGCCTCTTTTGCTGGCCTTTTCTACCTCCGGAGAAAAGGCCAGAAGGAGCTATACCCCCGGGCTAAACATTTTTAATTTCTTCTCGTGCATTTTGTAATTTTTATCGTGCCTCCCCACTTCTGCCCAGAAAGCTTTAGAGTGGTCCATATGATTTAGGTGTGCTAGTTCATGCAGTATCACGTAATCTCGCAAAGGCTCTGGCACTTTCATAAGCCCGATATTGAGCGAAATTGTACGATTGGATGAACAACTTCCCCACCGCGTATTTGCATGCGATAGCCTACATTTATCATATGTATAGCCATACAATTTAGCATAATACTCCAACCGATACGGCAAATATTCTTTTGCCCGCTTCATGAGTTGTTTTTTCTGGTAATCGCGTGCCCGTTGCTCACGCGGATCTTTCACGGGTAATTTCTCGCGAATCATTTTACGATTACTAGTTAAAAATCTCTTCGCCAAAAACTCCGAAGTATATTGCGGCACAGACATCTGCAGTCTGCCCGACGTAGAAATAGAAAACTTAATGTTCCGCGCCAGTGGGCTTTTGCGCACAATTACTTCACCAAATTCTTTATCTTCAATAATCATTGAAATAAATTAGCGTGCCTTGGCAAGGCCGGCTAGTACATGCTTGGTTTGTGTTTCAAAAGTGTGCTTTCCGGATAGGATAATTGGCCGCTCAAAATCTGCTGGCGCTTCCATCTCGGCTACCGCTGCGTCGTATACTTCCTTAGCTTTTTTAATTGTCTTGTATTTCGAACGTAGGCGCACCTTAATGGTGGTAAAATCTGTCTGCACCCATACTAGGGCTGGTTTGTAGCCACGCTCGCGCAGAATATTACGGATTTCAGTGCGGTCCTTCTCGGTTCTTAACTCGCCTTCTATTACAATAGACTGCTTCGCCTTAGTAATAATTTCTAAAATAGATAAAACCGCTTCATGCGAAAAGCCATATTCTTCCCTAATTTCGTCTAAATTATAATATGCGAGGTTAAATTTTTTCGCGAATTTTTCTGCAAAGGTAGTTTTGCCACTACCTGGTGCCCCAAACACCAACACCGCCCTAAGTTTACTTCTATTACCTTCCATCATGCCTCTATTGTACCACAGTTTTACAGATAAATCCAACTTAACCGAAAATTTTCCGATCTAGTCTTAGCTCATCTACAAAATCCGTCACTACCTTTATATCCCCGTGTATTTTTTCTAATTCCGCCTGCTCGTCTATTGATTTGAATGGACTAGGCGCTTCAAACGAATCTTTTCCCTCATTTAGCCCCACATAAAGTTTATTATCTACAAAACAAAGAATCATTTTCTTGTTGTATGCTGCACCCAATTTTTCAATTCTATCGATAAACGCCGGATCTAGTAGATAAAATGTTTCAAACCCATCTTCGGCATAAATTTTAAACTTTTTGTTAAAATCTGGCGATTCTACTTCGAATCTTTCAAACTTCCGCCCAGTTTGTGGATTCCTACCAGGCACTTTCTTGGCTCCAAAAAACTTACTCACTACCTCTAACTTAAAATTAAACTTTTTCGGGAATTCAAAAATCATAAACCTACCACGAAAGATCGTTGTATAGGTGGTATTTCCGTCCGAATCTGTAGACTCCGTTTCGATATGTACATCGGCTTGCGTAAAAGCTACATTTTTATATTTACCTGTGGTCAAATCATTAGATGAATACCTATCTCCCGTATTTATCATTTCGGTATTTTTTAGAATTTGTTTATCTAGTCCGGCACTATGATCGTATTTTAAATCCGCAAAAGTTTGCATTAAATTTTGTTCTACAAAATAAGCCTTGTAGGCCTTTTTGTAGGCTATGGCGTCTTTTCTGGTGATTAAGGTTACAATGATTACAGAAGTTACAAAAGCAAAAAATACTGACATAAAAATTGCCGGCAGTATAGTAACTATAGAAAAACGCGTGTGGCTTGTAATCAAAAAAGCAATCAATACGATTGCTGCCGTTACCCCCGCAGAAATTAAGAAACTTTTAACAAGCTTATTTTTATATTGAACCCTAATTTTCTCAACATCTTCAAACTTCATAAATCCCAAACCCTTGTGGCAGGGGTGGCAAGACTTGAACTCACGACACGCGGTTTTGGAGACCGCTGCTCTACCAACTGAGCTACACCCCTAACTTTTAAACTACTCTACTATTCTATCATAAAATGTGCTAAAATAAAATAGATGAAAATACTTATGTTAGGATGGGAACTACCACCACACAATAGTGGGGGCCTTGGCGTGGCCTGTCTTAACATGGCGCGCGCACTCGCTAACCAGGGCGCCGATATCGATTTTGTAGTCCCATACGAAGCCGAACATCCTGAAATTAAATTCATGAAAGTGCTTTCTGCTACTCGTCTCGACCCTATTTACCGCTATGGTGGCGGCGCTTACGAATCTTTGAAATTACTCGAAAAAATTATCCCTACCATAGATAAAGAAAAGTTAGTTTCCATCCGCGACATCCAAAAATCTTACTGCGAGTTCGTTGAAAAGTACCTCATGGAGTTTAAACCCGATGTCGTACACGCCCACGACTGGCTTACCTACGAAGCTGGTGTCCTGGCCAAGCAAAAATTCAATCTTCCACTCATTGCCCATGTCCACGCCACCGAATTCGACCGTGCCGGTATGCATTACGGCAATCCTTTAATCCACGAAGTAGAGCGTGAAGGTCTCATGCTGGCAGACGAAATCATTGCCGTGTCCGAAACCACCAAACGTATTATTCACGAAAAATATCACATTCCACTTTCCAAAATTAGTGTGGTCTATAATTCCTTAGACGAAAATTACGACACTGCTAAATATACCTTCAACCACAATGCCTACAATTATCTCAAAAATCTCAAATCCGCTGGCTATACTGTGGTTTCTACAGTCGGGCGTTTTACCGTGCAAAAGGGTTTGCATAATCTTATGCGTGCTGCCGCCATGGCGCTTTCTAAAAATCCTAAACTTATTTTTCTCTTTGCCGGCGATGGCGAAGAACGCGACGAACTAATTAATTTAGCTGCCGACCTTGGCATTTCTAAAAATGTTATTTTCACTGGCTTTATCCGTGGCAAAAAACTTCGTGATATTTATTCTATCTCCGATATCTTTGTGATGAGCTCTATTTCCGAGCCTTTTGGTCTTACTGCGCTTGAGGCCGCCCATCACGGCGACGTGTTAATTCTCACTAAGCAGTCTGGTGTGTCCGAAATTATTTGGTCGGCACTCAAATACGATTTTTGGGACGAGAAAAAGCTAGCCGATGAAATCCTCGCTGTAGCGTCGAGCCCCGCACTTAAAGAAACTCTGCAACAAAACGTCAAACAAGAATATCGCAAAATCTCCTGGAACCAAGTTGCGAAAAAATGCTTAAAGATTTATAATAAAACCATGAAACATAAGGGGTTTGACTAAGATGCGGGCGATCTGCTTGTATCTACATATCCATCAGCCGGTTCGCTACCGCGAATATTCCATTTTTGATGTTTCTAACGATTCGAATTATTTTCATGATAATTACAATGGCCGACAGTCTAATGAACGCATTTTCAAAAAAGTCGCTGACAAATCTTACCGCCCGATGCTAGATTTACTTGAAAAAAATATGCAAAAATACCCAGGTTTTAAGGTTTCGCTTTCTATCACCGGCACCTGGCTCGACCAAGCCGAAAAATGGGCACCTGAACTCATTGCCCAAATTCGCCGGATGGTAAAGCAAAGACAAGTTGAAATCGTCGGCGAAACTTACTATCATTCGCTCGCTTTCTTTTATAATCTAGACGAATTTAATGCTCAGGTCGAGCAACACGTTCGCAAAATCCAGGAAGTTTTTGGCGTCACACCGCAAGTTTTTCGCAACACCGAGTTTGCCTACAATGATTGCCTAGCACAGTGGGCTGAAGAGAAGGGTTACAAAGGTATCCTGGCGGAAGGTTGGGATAAAATTCTTGGTTGGCGCAGCCCGAATTACGTTTATCGTCCAGCCGGCTGCAAAAACTTAAGATTGCTACTTAAGAATTACCGCCTTTCCGACGATATCGCCTTCCGTTTCTCCAATCGCGATTGGAAAGAATGGCCGCTTACCGTGCCAAAATATCAAAATTGGCTTAACATGGATTGTTTGCGTGGTAATTTGATCAACCTATTTATGGATTTTGAAACTTTTGGCGAACACCAATGGAAAGACACCGGTATTTTCAACTTTATGGATCACTTCATCTCTAGCTGGCTATCCGAATACGAAAACAAATTCCTCACCGTTTCTGAGACTTGCGATATAGGCGAGCCCGCCGATGAAATTTCTATGCCCGAAACCGTCACTTGGGCTGATACCGAGCGCGATTTATCCGCTTGGCTCTCTAATTCCATGCAAACTTCCGCCATGAACGATCTATACGCTATGCGCGAGTCAATTCTTGCCACCAAAGACGCTGGTTTGATTAATGACTGGCGCTATATGACTACATCCGACCACCCATATTCTATGTGCACCAAATATTGGAACGACGGCGACGTTCACGCCTACTTCTCGGCTTACGCCTCGCCGTACGAAAGTTTCATGTATTTCGAAAACGTCCTCCGCGACCTAGATTACCGTCTGAGCATAGCAAAAAAATAACCCCCTCGGGGGTTATTTTTTAACGCTTTTTCTCTTTTACTTCGTTTCTACCAAGATTTTTCTTAGTTTCGGTAAAGACAACGTGCTTACGAAGCACCGGATCATACTTCCGAAGACTTAGCTTATCAGGAGTATTCATGGTGTTTTTCTTCGTATAATAAGCCCGCACACCAGATTCTTCTGAAACGAGCCCAACTAGTTTGCGTTTAGTATTATTCTTCTTTGCCATAATTCCTTACATTGTATCACACTTCAAGAAAAATGGCAAGGCTTAAGCCCTGCCATTAATCAATTAGAGTGACTACTTGCAGGATAAATAATGAATATACATCGCCTGCTCGGTAGTGAAAGGCTTACCGCAACGCGGACAAGACCAAGTAATACCTACAATCAATTTCCTTCTGAATCTTCTATTTTTCAGCATTCATCTCACCTCCCCACATCAGTCACATAAAAGCCCAAAACTTCCTCAAACGGTCTCGAGAGTAATAGACTATAAGCCTCTGTTACTATGGTTTACGCATAGCACCTCCTCATAAAGTATTCAAGAATAATGTAAGTTTCTCTGGATACAAATAATTCGCATTCGGTCCTTCTGGAAACTTCCGTTGGCCATACGATAAACAAACTTTTGCACTGGTAATATTCTGTATATTTGGTTATCGTTATGGTATCGCTGGTGTCATCATTATTGCGTTCCCTCATTCGGAGACATCTTAGATTCAGCTTGACGCTGCCTATGCTGTCGTCATCAGCCCTATAGCTAACGTCAATAAAGAATCCGTCGCCATTGATTAATAAGCTTTTTAATTCTACCCTCTCTGCCTCCTCTTTGCGTTTCACCATGATCCGCTTTTTGTTGACTTTTATGAGCAGTATCAGTGCAAAAGCAATAGCTATCAGGCATATTCCGCCTAATATCCAGAATTTGCCAGCATGAGTTTGGTTTCTCAGGTTCATCAAAATGGCAACCACGCCACCAAAACCTAAGATACCTATGAATGAATACATTATGCCTGCTTTCACTTTCATGTTCATCACTCCGATCCTTTTAATGTACAAGCATAGAAATATTATAACAAAAAACTCATTTTTGTCAACCCAGCCTGCCTTGGCGGATCATCGCCCTAGTATTTTCGCCACGAAATCTTTTATATCTTTAACACCTAAAGCGTTATTTGCTGATACGAATATCTCTGGGTCGTTCATAAACTCCAAACTCTCCGCCGTATTATACACAGCGCGCATCAAGGCAATCAGCTCTTTTTCATCTTCGTCATTAAATTCATAAACTTTATCGTATACTTCTTCGTCTTTATCTGGCGTCACAAATAAGATATGCGCTCGTTCTACCTTATATTTGTGGTAAGTTGGCGAATTATTTAAAAGTAACTTATAAAACCCAAGCTGCAACATATATTTATATAGCGTGGCATGCGAACGCCATTTTTCTTTATGATAGCCACCGGTCTTAAAGTCATATATCTCAATCGTTTTCGCAGTATCATCTATTAATATATGGTCAATTTTCCCAGTCACTGGCACACCTTCAACGGATAATTTCTCTGGCGCTAGGTTTACCTCTGCCTTACCTTGTCGCAGGATCTCGCCAAACTTAGCCAAAGACACCGCGAGGTCTGCTGGCCCTTTTTCGCGCAGTTTCGTTAAAATCTCTTGCGGTAATTCCTTTTTCTCTAGTTCACTTAAGAAAAACTCTACTGCTTTTTCGTCCGAAATTCTCCGATTGGTCACCATCTCAAAAGTTTTATGCACCAAATCACCAAAAGCTAAAGCCTCCGTTTCTGGTTCACTTGGTGCGCGTAAAATCTGTCGTTTGAAAAATTCCATCGGCCCAGCGTACACTATGTCTATAAATGAGGTCAGGCTCGACGCTGACATCCGCCAATTTTTCACCCTCTCGCGGTAAATCGCCCGCATATCTGGCGTGAGCTTTGCGTATGGTGCTAACCAATGTCGTAAATTCTCCGTAGCATCGGAAGAAACGGACGCGCTTGCTTCGTAGTGGCAATCCACCTTTTCGGCCGGAATTAGCGGCGAAATTACCGCATCGCCATCTGTATACTCTTCAAAATATTCCAGCCTATCCGGCGCCTTATCATTGAAATCATGCAAAGAATTAGTAATATACAGTGTACTTTTTGCCCGCGTCAAAGCCACATACAATATGCGTAGTTTCTCTCCATCCGTAGTGCCAGTATGGCGAATCTGCATCAGATTCTTCGGCAAAGCCAGTAAATTATTATTCCCTTTACCCTTGCCCCATGCTACATGGTCTGCCGATATAATGAATACGTATTCGAATTCTAGTCCCTTAGCTTTATGTGCAGTTAGTATTTGTACGGCCTCATCTGCATCTTTATATGGACTAGTCTTATTTAGTGTCATTTCAGCAGCTTCATAATCATCAATCATATCAATTAGATCGTCCAATTTTAGGCTCCTCTCGCCAAAATGCTTTCTCAGCTTTCCCCTCAGTGAAGCCAAATTCTCATATAAATTAAATGTTCCGTATTCGTCGTCTTTTGTATAATATGCTAAGAGTGGCGAACGGTAACTGTCTAATTCTGTTGCACCAATTATGTAATCCAGCATTATTTCTAGCGGCTCTGTAAAAGATTTTGCCACCAAGTTTGCCAACCATTCTGCTACCTGCTTAATTTCCGCATTTTCCGAAGCACTTAAACGCCCAAATATCGCCTTACGATCTTTTCTGGCCTCACTGGTAACTTTTATTACTTCTAACATAGGTAATTTAAAAAATGGATAGGCTAAAATCTCTAAAATAGATGTATTGCCACTCAGATTATTCTTTATTTCATAAAGAAACCTCGCCAAAGTGAGAATTTCGTGTATTACTTCATCCTCAAATAAATTATCGCGCTTTTCATAAGCAATTTTTATCTCTGACCGCGCCTTCAGGTATGACAAAAGCGGCATAAAATATTTAGTTTTATACGAAATTATAGCGATATTACTTTGCTTTACACCAGCTTTAATCAGCTGATGAATTTTTCGTGCAATAAAATCATACTCCATGTCCGAACTTAAAAATTCATGGCGAAAAATCTGCGTGTTTTCCGGCGCGGGCTTATGAGCTATTAATTCCTTATCCGCAAACCTATCCGGCGCTTGGCTGATAATCTTGCGTGAAAAATCCAAAATTTCTTGTGTGCTACGATAATTTTCTACCAGTGGTATTACGTTTGCCCCGTAATGTGCCTGAAAATCTGTTAAGTTTGTAGAAAGCGCCCCCTGAAATTCATAAATCGCCTGATCGTCATCGCCCACCGCCATAATCATTGGCTTTTCGTAGTCTGTCAGTTGTTTGATTATCGCAAATTGTGATGGATTAGTATCCTGAAATTCATCAAGCATAATAAACTGATAGCGTTCTTGCAGCGTAAGTTTAAAGCCGTTGTCGGTTTTTAGTATTCGTACCGCCTCCTGGATCATATCATCAAAATCATATAGGCCATTATCACGCAAATGCGTATCATACTCGCCCATTACCTTAGCAATACTGAGTAATTTTTTATTGGCCACGCGATCTTTGAGTCGGTAATTCCCCTTCTCGTCTTTTTCAAAATATTTATCCTTCCAGCTAGAAAGCGGCTTAATTTTTTCCGCAGACTCTGCTTCGACTATTGCCGTTTTTAAATCTCGCGCTAGCCCTGCGATAGAACGCTCCACTCCAGGTAAAATCGGTTGTGCGTCTGCATAGTTTATAAGTATCTCATATATCGGTCGGTAAGCATTCTCGTAAGATTCCTTAAACGCGCGCGGTACAATATTTTTGAGTAATGGCGAAATCGCTTCAGATAATACTTTAGAATCTTCTAAATTTTGCTCAGCAATTTTCGTGAGATCATCCGCCGAAAGTCCCGCAGATTTTGCCGAAGATATCACGCTAATAATATCCTTTACGTTGTCACCGCGTAAAATATCGCGCCCCGGCAATTTGTT
The DNA here is from genome assembly GCA_017421325.1 of Candidatus Saccharimonadota bacterium. Classification (GTDB taxonomy): domain Bacteria; phylum Patescibacteriota; class Saccharimonadia; order Saccharimonadales; family Saccharimonadaceae; genus Nanosyncoccus. The sequence goes on along the minus strand of JAFOJO010000026.1, from coordinate 9,341 downwards.
CTGGATGTCACGGACGATTTTGAACTGCATTACTTCATCTATCGCGGAATCTAATCTTCTATCATAATCTTCCGCGTAATTTTTGTATTGTGTAAGAATATCCGTGCCAAAAGCATGATATGTGCCAATATTCACTTTTAGCCCATCTTTGCCAATGATACTCTTCAGCCGCTCGCGCATATTGCTAGCGCCAGTTTCTGTAAAAGTTAAACACAGAATATTTTCTGGGTTTGTGTCTGTATTTTTCAAAATATATGCTACTTTTTCGGATAGTAGTTGTGTCTTGCCTGTACCTGGTCCCGCAAGCACTAAAAGCGGCCCGTCTAAGTACTCTACGGCCTCTTTTTGCTTGGCATTTAGGCCCACTTATCACTCCTACTCATCAAATCTTTTAGTTTTATGGCTTCAATAGGTACTATTATTTCACCCCGCTTGATGCGTTTTAATGCAGATATACCTTCAACGGTTTTTTCTGGCTCAGCATTAGGATTTTTGCATAAAATTCGCCCAAATTCATAATTGCGCGAAGGATAGGCGCAGGTAATCTTGAGGTCTCCTTTACCACATACCAAATCCACCGTTTCTGGCTGCGCACTATTAGCTGAAAGAAGTGCCTTCATTTCTTCCGACACATCTGTTAGGAATCTGGCATGTTCTTCTGTATTCGGCTCTAGCTCCTCTAGCCCGGCTAGTATGGCGTATACATTTTTCAGCGCACCACACATCAATACGCCACGCTTATCGTTGGTTTTATCGAAAGTAAGATAGTTCGTCTCAAATAGTTCAATTATTCTATCATCCGTAGCCGTTAGTTTAGTATTTTTGGCTGCTTTTATATCATCGGCAAACCCTGGGCCACTTAGTACCATATAGTCCTTAAAATCGTCAAATGCTTTATCAGACAGTATTCCTTTTGTCGCCACAATCAGGGGTTTATTTTTTGGCAGATATGGTAATAAATATGGCGCCGCCTTGGATGGCACACAAAGCACTATATATTTAGCATCCGCCAATACGTCTGATAATTTCTCACGTTCCAATCGTGAATCATAATAATCAATATCATAGCCTTTATCGGCCAAAATCCCTCCGAGCGCCGTACCAAACGCCCCCGCACCTAAAACCGCAATTTTCATATATAGTATATTATATCACTAAAACATTAAAGATAGCCAAATAGGCTATTTATTCGGCTGCAGTCCATATCGCGTAAAGTGTGACCTCGCCACCGGCAGTAGTAGTTAAATTGGTCACGCTTGCGCCATCAGCGTAAGTCGTGCCGGTACCATCAGCCTTAGTATTCCATCCTGAAAAAGTATAACCTTGTTTTGTGTAGATATTGGCGGTAAGTGTTGTAGTCTCATCGACAAACATAGCTTGATCATCCATCGTAGCATTATTGCTTGCACTACCACCATTAGGATCAAATACTACAAAATAAGGCGTACTTGTGGCTACAGGGTGTATCATTGTATATTTTACCGCCCCAGTGTATGTTCCTGCCGGCTGGGTAGCTGAAGCATGGGCCTTGTATGTGACAGTAATAGGCTGGCCAACAACGGCATCGCCAGCTTGATTTACCGTAGTGGTGCCATAAGATGCTACTTTCGTGTAAGTACTAGGGATAGCAATATATGTATCATTTCCGCCCACAACAGTAGGTGGGTTTGGCGTAGTGGTAGTGCCAGTAGTTAATTTCATCTGCCAATAACTGTCAGTGCTGGCTGGACTACTAGCAGTGGCAATCTTATTAGAATCGCTAGGTAGATTATTAAATATTAAATCGGTCACACCGAAAGAGTTATTAGAATACCCTACTGCGTATATATCATACCCGCCGGGGTCATTACATGTAGTGGTAAAGGTGCTACCAGTAACCTCTACGCTAGCATTATTAGCCAATATCCCACTGTATTCACCGGAATCTCCACTGCCTCTACTAAAAGTGCAAGAGGATGTCACCGTTACCGAAGCTGTAGCCGAATTGGTGCAAGTGACCTGCCCGGTCTGTTCATCTGCAGTGCAGGTTTGCGCAGCGAAAGACGCACCACTACATAAAGCCCCCAAGGCTAAAACACCGAACGCGCTGCAAGTTATAATACCTTTTTTATGCATAATTTTTTCCCATTAAGGTTACGTATATTTATTATTATACTACTTTTTTCCATCAAAGCGCAAGTACTTTATACTATTTTTCTGGCTGATTTTTTCCGCCGATATTTCTTCACACCAAAAATCGCGCCAAAAATCAATCCAAAAAACACTACCACAGCTACCACCATAAACCATACCGGGCAAATCAATATATCCTTTACTTCTGTCGACGAGTTGCCGTTATAATATATAGTCTGGTTTACCCGCACCACACCTACCGCTGGTAAATCTGCAATTTCATAATTTGTTCGTCTGGTAGTTTCCGGCATAATCGCTTCAGTATATCGTCCCGCATTTTGCTCAGTCGGCAAGATTGTCTCACCGGTAATTAAATTTTTTACTTCCAATGTCGTAGTCACCATTTGGTGCGTATTGCCAGTATTGGAAATCAATGCCCCCACTTCTATCGGCACCGCCACCGCAAATCCAGGTATATTATTCTCTAATATTTCCCCTTCGCGCACTGTTTCGCCCGTCACATTGGCGTATACCAAACTAGCTATTTCAAAAACGCTATTCACCTTTACGCCCTGAGCCACCGCCGTCTCGACATCTTCCGTCACCAATAGTGATGCATATTGGCCACCGGCTGGCGCATTTTCCGGTACCGTAATCGTAAAATCAATCTTTGCTGTTTCGTTGGGTTCTAAAATCCCTTTTGGGTTATCGATTTTAACCCAATCCACTATCATTGAACGGTTAGACATAGTTGCAAGATCCGCCTCATAGCCTTCTCCACTTACACTATATGGCGCCGCGGATATTTTATAAGCAAAATCACTAGTAGAATCTCCTGGATTTGCCACCGTAATAGAGCCACTATAAGTCTCCCCAGGTTCCAGTTGGAAATTTTGACTCATCGGCGTCACCACAAAAGCGTCACTCATCTTACCTCCATATCTACCACCATTATAGCAAAATTATTCGATACTTAAAATCTTGCCGGTGCCGTATTCCAAGTGTAATAATCTCTGGTTCTTAGACCCACGATATTTCAGGCTCAGATCTCTTTGTTTCAAGATAAACGGCCCGTCTATTAATGCGTCTAGAGATTTCAAAAAATCCCATGGCTCACCGCCAAATTCTTTAATAATTTCATAGGTAAATCCAGAAAAGCTCCAGACATTCCAACCTAATTCTTTCCGCACGTAGTCTGCAATTTGTTTGCAAGCCTTTGCCTGTACAAACGGTTCACCACCGCAAAAAGTTAGTCCAGCTTGGCCTTTAAATTCAGAAAGCCTCTTTGTGATTTCATCAATCTCTACTAAGAACCCGTCTTCGTAGCTCCAAGTTTCTGGATTTTGGCAGCCCGGGCAGTGGTTGGGGCAACCCTGTGTCCATACCACCGCTCTCAGCCCATCACCATTCACGATATTATCGTGCTCTAGCGGGCCAGAGAGCCGGATAAACCCCTCCGGCGTCTCCACCTGCTTGGCGAGTTTCTCTAACGAAATCTTATGCCAATCTGTCATTATTCACTCTTAGCGCAATTACAAACTTTTTCAAACGGTAAATCACCTTCTAGTCTACCGCAGTGCGGGCACCTATCCCCGGTGATAATTCCCGAGAACCCGCACACCGGGTCGCGATCTACCGGGTGATTTACCGAACCGTAGCCAATTCCCTCATCATGCATCTTACGTATCACCGCCTCAAACGCCGCGATATTTTGCGATGGATCGCCGTCTAGCTCGATATAAGTAATATGCCCAGCATTACACAAGTTATGATACGGCGCCTCAATTTCTATCTTCTCAAATGCCGAAATTGGGAAATATACTGGCACATGGAATGAATTGGTATAGAATTCACGATCCGTCACACCCGGAATCACGCCAAACTCTTTACGATCAATCTTGGTAAACCGCCCGGCAATACCTTCTGCCGGTGTAGCTAATAGAGAGAAATTCAATTTATATTTCTTGCAGTAGCTATCACATTTTTCACGCATGTGGGTAATAATATCTAGCCCAAGCTCACGCGCATCTTCGTCTTCACCGTGGTGTTTGCCTACCATCGCTACTAATGTCTCAGCTAGGCCGATAAAGCCGATAGATAGTGTACCGTGTTTAATCACATCACGCAAAGTGTCGTTCCAGCCCAATTTCTCGCTACCAAACCAGTTCCCTTGCCCCATCAAGAACGGGAAGTTTCTCACGTGCTGGTTGGCTTGGAATTCAAAGCGCTCCAAAAGCTCGTCTTTCACTAGGTCCATCTTTTCGTCTAACTCTTTGTAGAAGCCTTCCCAGTCTGCTTCTTTGCGCTCACCTAGGCAGATGCCGTGTTTAATACCAATTCTTACCAAATTCACAGTAGTAAAGGACAAGTTCCCGCGTCCAGTCACCACGCCATCACTCTCTGGAAATACGCTAGCAAACACTCTCGTGCGGCAGCCCATTGTCGCAATCTCCGACCTATAATCGCCCTTCTTGTAGTATTTCAAATTATACGGCGCATCAATAAAACAGAAATTCGGGAATAGTCTCTTCGCCGACACTTCCATAGATTTCTTAAACAAGTCATAGTTCGGATCTTCCGGATTATAATTTACGCCCTCTTTCACCTTAAAAATAGAGATTGGGAAGATTGGTGTCTCGCCCTTACCTAAGCCATTTTCGGTAGCCACTAATAGATATTTAGAAACTAACCGCCCTGCTGGTGTAGTATCCGTGCCGAAGTTAATCGAAGTAAACGGCACCTGTGCACCAGCGCGTGAATGCATGGTGTTTAGGTTATGCACGAACCCTTCCATTGCCTGCAAAGTTTCGCGCTCTACGTCTTCATTAGATGCTTCCACTACCTCTTTTGGCCACTTCGCTTTCTCCAGCTTTTTATCGTCGCCAAATTCATAACTATCTTTTATTTCTAGGTCGAGTTTCTTGCCAGTAAATTTATTATATTTGCTCAAATTCTTTTTCAAGGCTTTGCGGAAAGATTTATTTACGCCCGGCGCCATGGCATAGTCAAAGTTCGGAATAGACTGCCCGCCGTGCTGTTCGTTTTGGTTGGCTTGCAGCATAATCGCCGCCAGTGCCCCATACGAACCAATCGAATTTGGCGTACGTAGGTGTCCGTGTCCAGTATTAAATCCGCCGTTTTCAAATAGTACAAACGGGTCGCTCTGACAGCAAGTCAGAGTACCAGTCGCGTAGAAATCCAAATCGTGGATATGAATATCACCATTATCGTGTGCCGCGGCGATGTCTGGGCGAAGCATCAAAGTTTTAGCAAATACTTTAGAGCCTTCCGCGCCAAATTGCAACATCTTGCCCATGGCAGAGTTGCCGTCTACATTGGCGTTAGAGCGCTTCACGTCAGAGTCTTCACTCGCATCAGCGTGTGAAATCGTGCGATATATTTGCATAAGATCAGATTTCGCCTCACGCCGGCGTGATCTTTCTTGCCGGTAGCGAATATATTCCCGCGCTGTTTTCTTAAACGAAGATTCCATCAATACTTCTTCTACGATATCTTGCAATTGCTCCACCTTCGGTGTGCGTGCGGTAATTTCTTCCTCTGCGCGTTTCAATACTTTCTCAGTCAACGCTTTTGCACGATCATGCTTAAACTCTTCCGTCACCAGGCCAGCCTTCGCTATCGCCTCGGTAATTTTCTCTGGGTCAAATTTGACAATTTTCCCATCGCGCTTTACTATTCGTTTGAACATTTTACCTCCTTAGCTTGTTCAATGATTAATGTATGACTTTCTATCTCGCGCATAATGTATTCTTCACTTACACACTATACGCCACATTTAGTGCTTAATATCTAATATACACCACTATATATGGATTTACAAGACTTTTTATGCTTAATTTCACTAGATTTTTTCGGCATTTTATGTTCCTAATTTTGCCAATTTCCCATGTTGATTTTTTGCTTAGACGTGATACAATAAAAACGCAATAATTAAACATTTTAATAAAAAAGGTCGCCGATATTTTATATCGTTCGTCGTTTGAAAATAAAATTGGCACCGTAAGGAAGTCAACGTGTTTTCAACGGCGAAGCCTAGGAAATGTTTGATTATTGCACCCCTTGCGGTGCCATTTTTGTATACGCCTTTTCATATATTACAAAGATGGCACCGCAACCGAAAATCAAACATAAGTGAGGTTTAAAATGCGGAAGCAATATATATTATATATAATAGTTATATTATCAAGTTTAATAAGTATAATTAATACTGATAATACTTCCGCATTAAGTTATCAAAGTAATGTAGATGTAGGCTTTACTTTCCTCCCCACTCTCAATGTATCCTTGTCTAGTGATAATCTCACTATTAATAATCTAGTACCAGGTGGTAATGCAGTAGATAGTAATACTATTACAATAAATGTTTCTACCAACATAGCAGAAGGTTACAACCTATTCGCTACAGTAGGAGGCAATAATAACACCAATAACGGCTACAATACTACCAATCTCGTTAACACAATAGATAATAACTATACCTTTTCTTCATTATCATCCAACATACCCAACTTAAATAGTTTTACTAATGGCAACTGGGGTTATAGTTATTGTATATCTAACTGTAGTCCTGCTTCTACTCCAGATACTCCTAATCCTAACTGGATTAGTGGAGATTATAATAATAACGCTAGTACTGGCTATAATGGTTTACCACTATATACTGATACTGGCATTAAACTAGTAGAAAAAGCAGATAGTACCAATAGTACAGTAAATTTTAAGATAGCAGCAAAAGCAAGTCCTACTCAACCCAGTGGAGAATATACGAATGCCATTAACTTTACTGTGACATCTAATACTATCCCTACTACTATGTTAGATGCCTTTATAGCTTCAGGAGCACAAATGCATAATGGTTACTTTAAGATGCAGGATATGACGCCCACCATATGTAAATCCATAGACACTGATGGAGAGAAAGGTATACAACTAATAGACATACGAGATGATAAACTTTATTGGGTAGCTAAACTTAAAGATGGTAATTGCTGGATGACGCAGAATTTAGATTTAGATCTATCGCATGAAGTAGCCTTGAATTCCGTAACTAGCGATATAGACCCAACTACTTATAATACTGGTATTTATACTCAGGCTAATGGTTATAGTAAAGATGATTCAACCGGAGTGGTCTCATGGCTTCCTAGTACTATAGTTAATGTGGATGGGACTCCTACTCAACGTGCGGATACTATCGTCATGAATGGTGACAGTGTGCCAAACTGGGTCAACGACTATATCCATCCTTACTCTGCCGATCCGGGGGAAAGATACTGGTATACTAACCCATCTACATATAATGAGCATAACTATACATCACTAGGAACCTGCGCAAATAACAACAATAACGATACAGTAGGTTGTCAGCATTCACACTTTGGTAACTACTACAACTGGTCTGCTGCAGTAGCAAACAATAACACCAGTGGCTATAGGTCTGGCACCCTAACTAATTCCGTTTGTCCAAAGAACTGGGATTTACCAGTAAATGGTGCCTATGGAGCTTTGATGCAAGCACAGGATGTATGGAGTGGATCTAGTAATGTTTATGCAGACGGTGGCTTTAATAATCTTCGTGTAGCTCCTCTATATTTCCAGCGGTTCGGCCGCGTCTTTGACGGTTCGCTTAACTATTTAGGCAGCTACGGTAACTATTGGTCTAGTACGGTTAGCGATACTGGCCACGCCTACAGCCTAGGCTTTGATGGTAGTAATATCTGGCCGAGCGACTACAACAACAGGCTCGACGGATACTCCGTCCGCTGTATGGCTAATTAGTCTAAATTTTTATCACCATCTGCCACTACTCTCGCCCTTGCCAGCTCCTGCTTATTGATGTCAACTTTTTCCTTCCTGTTCTTCACCTTATTCTCTCCGAATATCCACCTATCCACCCAAAAGAATATACACCCACCAATAAGATTCGCCACTATCGTGGCTACCGCCACGTTCCAGCCGCCCATCCACACCATGCATACCGCCAGTATCGGTGAACTCAGCTGCCACCGCACTAAATACAAGAAAAATTTTTTCATATTATTACCTTTCTATTTTAGCCACAAGCCTAATCCTACCACTTCCCCACCACCCCGTCAACCCACAATTCCAAACCTATTGACTTTTTATTCCGTTTGTGCTATAATTAAAGTAATACTGTAACATTTTCGTTACAAATTCGTACCTTAAGAATAATTCGCGTTGTATTCTACGGTGCAAAATTTAAGGAGTTGATTGAATGAAACAGAAAAGATTTGGCCTGATCGTGGCCAACATCTTACCCATCTTGATCTTAATTGGCGAAGTTGCCCTAATCGTTAATTACCTGGCTGGTCTGGCCATAATAGTATCTATAGCGGTCACCGTAGTCAGCGTTGCAGCATTCTACCGTCTTCCATACGGCGAAGAAGCCATCTTTTTAATCGCCAACGTCGGTTATACGCTTGCCATTGTAGTATCTTGGTTAAGTTGCTTTGTAGAGCCTTCAATTGCCGGAGATATTGGACTTTTGCTTGGCTTCGCCACCATATTGGCACAAGGCGTTTTAACCGTCCATAGAATACAAGGCAGATTATAATTTCCACCCCGGTATACGCGATACCGGGGATTTTTCATGCTTATTGAACTTGAGCCGCTTGCTATAATCTAAAAAATATAGTATCATTATGAACAATTGTTCAAACTAAAGGAGGTGCAAAAACGAGCAAAATTTTTTAAGACTTCTGAGTTTTGTCAAATTAGATAGCCAAAATTCAGAAAACAAATCTTAATGTACTTTAAAAAGGAGAATTTAGTATGAAACATGGCAAAAACAGTTTTTCCGAAAGCTATGCAAAAGCCGGTGTAGATATTACCGCTGGTTACAAAGCAGTTGAATTAATGAAAAGCTCTATCGCTAGGACCGCCACAGACGGCGCCATTGGCAACATTGGCAACTTTGGTGGGTTATTCATGCCTGATCTCGCTGGGATAAAAAATCCCGTATTCGTATCAGGCACAGACGGCGTTGGTACCAAACTTCAAATTGCAATCTTGCTAGACAAACACGATACCGTCGGTATCGACTGCGTAGCAATGTGCGTCAATGATATCGTCTGCTGTGGCGCCCAGCCACTTTTCTTTCTTGACTATATCGCCTGCGGCAAAAACTACCCCGAAAAAATCGCCACTATCGTTTCCGGCGTAGCAGAAGGTTGCGTTCAAGCTGGATG
>JAFOJO010000025.1 GCA_017421325.1 Candidatus Saccharimonadota bacterium | reverse complement strand
GATATTTAGATGCATAATAATTAAATGTACTTTAATATCGGTATAGGAAGAAGTATTTTGTTCTTACTTCCCTGCTCACCCACCATGATATTAATTCTTACGCAATCTCCTGAAATGTTTTACAACATTTGTTTGATTGTTACTATCATTATAGCACGAGCGGGATGATTTGTCAATTAGTATAGTACAATAATGTTATTTTACAGGGTTAGAGTATAGTGAAATTTGTCAAAGTGGGGTTGACAAATAGGCATAAGCGTGAAAAAATGTAGATATGGATACGGAAATATTAGTACAAGCAGGGTTATCGGAAGTCCAGGCCAAGATATATTTATACCTTATAATGCACGGACAGAGCACGCCCACAGAGATAGCCAATAAGATTGATGAAAATCGCACCACTGTGTATGCCGCAGCGGAAAAGCTCGAGAAACTAGGAATTATCTCGCAGAAGGATAAAGGCAAGATTATGGCCTATACCCCTAACCACCCTGCGGTACTAGAAGATATAGCCGAGAAGCGCTTGCGCAAGGCGGCCCGGCAAGCCAAAAATCTTGAGGGGAATCTCCCGGCTTTAGTGAATTTTTATAACGAGCACCAGTACGAGCCAGGCGCTACCACCTTTTACGGCAAAGAAGGAGTAAAGATGATTTACGATAAGATAGTAGCTACGGGTAAAACTTTTTATTTCGTACGTAGCCGCTATGATGAAGCAGCCGACAAAGATACGCTAGAGGAGTTCAAAAAGGCCAGGGTTGAGGCGGGAATAGACTCGGAAGATATTACTCCTTCAGAGTTTACTAAGAACACGGACAAAGAAATGAAGGATAAGTTTCTACTTACCCGCACTTTACTGCCACCACACGAATACGATTCTCCAGTAGAGATAGATATATTTGGAGACAATGTGGCATTTATTAACTACGAAAAGGGGGGTATGTCTACCTTGATAGAATCCCCAGAGATAGCCGATGCTATGCGGCAAATGTTTCTCTTTGCAAAAAAATACATCAGAAAAGCTACTTCCCAAGACGAATTAAAGCCTAAAAACGAAGAATAGTCAGTAATATTGTGGTATAATTACCTCAGTTAGGAGGTGAGATGAGTCTAGATAAATATCAAAAAAGGGCGGCAGAATTTGATTTATTTGAAACCACGGTAGATTTGAAGTCTCCAGGATTCCTAGAGAAGGTTTTGGGGCTAGCCGGCGAAGCAGGCGAGGCGGCTGATAAGGTAAAGAAAGTAATTCGCGACAAGGGCGGGTATGCTTCGGATGAAGACCGGCAAGCTATCGCTAAAGAGTTAGGGGATGTATTGTGGTATCTTGCAAATGTTGCACGGTATTTAAATATCCCCTTGTCGGAGATTGCCGAGGGCAATATAGACAAATTAAGCAGTCGCAAAAAACGGAATAAACTACACGGTGAAGGAGATGATAGATGAGAATATTACAACTAAACGTATGGACAGGGCGGATAAAAGGCGCTCTTCTTGAATTTTTAAATAGCAATGATTTTGATGTGATTTGTATGCAAGAAGCTGTCTGGATCAAAGATAAACAAAAAGAACTGGAGAATTTCTTTGTAACGGTTGATCAAATTAAGGAGGCTAGCGGACTAAAACACGAATCTAGAAGCTCAAACTGGGGTATGCGGATATTTTCTGAAGACAATATTATGGAACAAGGTAACGTTATCTTAAGCAAGAGCGAGATAGCAGAAGAACGCAATGCCTTGGTTCACAATGAGTATGGAATAGTAGAAAGTGTACAAGATTTTTATGAACATGCTTATACTCTACAGGTTGCAAAGCTAAAGAATGGGTTAAATGTAGTAAATCATCATGGCTATTGGAAACCTACGCCTAGGGGAGACGAAACAACCGTAAAAGTAATGCGAAAGGTCGCAAACATCGTAAAGAGCCTAGATGGGCCGATAGTGATGTGCGGAGATTTTAATATTATACACGAAGCACCCGCCATGCGTGAACTGGACTTTTTGAGAGATTTAACCTATGAATATGGTATAGATAATACCCTGTCTGGGTTAAAATTCAATGGAAAGGTAGCCTGTGACCACATACTAGTTAATGACGCTGTTCAGGTGGAAGATTTTAGAGTATTAGATGATATAGTGTCCGACCATAAGGCCCTAGTCGCAGAAATCGTCATTTAAAATATCCCCGGTTTTTAGCCGGGGATTGGGGGCAGCGACTATTGCCGTGAGCAAATTGGCAGATTTTTGGTATAAACCATACCAAGAGTCTCGATATACATCACGCCGTTAGCCATGTATTTGCTCTGAGGATATAGCAGATCCAGAGAGCTCCTACCGAACCTGTAAACATTCCTAGCCACTACCTCTGACACAATATAAAAGGTGTTATTGGTGGGCGGCGGGAATTTTTGTTCAATACCGCCATCTGAGAGGACAGTGATTTTTCTTAGGCGGGATGCAACAACGGGAACGTCGTTGATTATGGTGCCGAGGACCTTTGCTGCAACTGGCTGAACTGGATCATTGAAACATACATACGCTTTGCCGGCTGGAGGGAGGACGTCGGATTCGCCATTTCTATCCAAGAATGTTATTGGCTTGCCACAGAGATTAATAAGTTTAATCTCTGATGTCGCCTCCTTGACAATGCTGCAGTTGTCTTCAGCGGGCCGAGCAGGTTGTTCTTCTTGCTTTTCCTGAGCGGCGCTATCAACAAAGCCAGCGTATTCAAGGGCTGTTTTCCAATCGCCGAAGTAGCGAAGATATGTACTTCGGCTCGCCATCTCTAGGGTAAGGTCTTTTTGTCTAGGGGCTCTGCCGAGTTCGTTGCCGAGATTCGCAAGTGCATCTGAGAGGATGCGTTTGCTGTAACTTTTAGCCATTGTACCACCTTCTAAAGAGAAATTTTACAGGTGAAAAGTACTTACTTCCCACCTTAGTAATAGTTATATATTATACATCCCATTGTGAAGTAAGTCAAGGAAACACCCCCGACACATTGTCGGGGGTGAGATGATCAACAGCGCTGGGCATATTTTTTCGCTGCGCGCATAGACGCAACAACTTTCTTCCCATACGCGGTGAGGCCGGTGCCGTCGCTTGACCTTATCCGACGAAGGACCCTGTCGAAGAGGTCTTTCTCCATATCGG
>JAFOJO010000030.1 GCA_017421325.1 Candidatus Saccharimonadota bacterium | reverse complement strand
TTAGCGCTCTTATTTGGTGGGTAATTATATTTGATAAGCAAACGTTTAATTTGCATACGCATATGGGCCTGTGAGCTGCGTTTAATATCCCAGTCTACAGTCATATTATTGTTTACGGTCTCAACTAGCTCTTTTGCTATTTGGACGAGCGTTTCGTCTTTCATTAATTCGCGTACTTCAGGATCGTCACCAAGCGCATCGAAGAAGGCAATTTCTTCCGGCGATAAGTCAAAGTCGTTCGTACGGATTAATTCTTTATCGACATCTTGCTTTAAGGCAATCATGTCTTCGATAATCTTTTCAATATCCGTAACCATAGTGCGGTTATTGTAGGCATCTACAATCTTCTTGAATCTTTCTGAGAACTTTTGCGACTTGACATAATTCGTCTTTGCGATTTCATCAATGTATTGCTTGAGAGCTTTTCTCAAAATCTCTGCCGCAATATTCTTATTTTCCATAGTTGCTAGACGCTGTAGCATCTGGTCACTAAGCATGCTAAGTGCGCGGCCGTGTTTAATCTTTCCAACCTGAATTAGTTCGTCGTCCTGGATGGCTTGTTGTAACATTTGCGCCACGTCGCGATTAATTTCTGTTACATCGAGCTTGCCATCTACTAGGGTGAGCTTATTGATAAATGAGCGCACGGAAATGATGAACATCGACTCCCACCTATCTTCGTAGGTTATAGAGCCGGTAGAAATCGCATATAGATTCTTCACGTCGCGGCTATAGCGCATGAACTTGTTCTTCGTGTCTTCGTCTTTCAGTACGAAGTTCGCCGCCTTATTAAGCATTTGGTACTTACCGAGATTATCTAGGCTTTCATAGTTTGAATAATCGAAGCCATGGAGTAGATTGCGAATGAGTTCGATTTTGTCGCGCAATACTTTAACTACTTGATCTGTATCTACGATCTTACCTTGGTCGCGCTTCGTGTATGTACTGAGCGCTTCCATTAACCACTTCTTAAGCCCAATATAATCAACAATGAGGCCGCCAGTCTTATCCTTATATACACGGTTTGTGCGTGCAATAGCTTGCATTAAATTATGTGCTTTCATCGGCTTGTCGACATACATTGTGCCGAGACACGGAACATCAAATCCGGTAAGCCACATATCTACAACGATTACGATCTTGAATTCTGAGTTCGGATCCTTAAATAGACGCTCGCGTTCATGTTTATCGTTCTTACTACCAATAGCTAACGCCATTTCTTCAGTATCTTTGTTACTTGGCGTCATGACCATATAGACCTTATTCTTTAGGTCTGGGCGCAATTCTAAAATCTTCTGATACATCGTATAGCCGCTATTGCGAGAGTAGGCTACAATCATGGCTTTATTCGCTACTAAGTCTTTGCGGCTTTCGTAGTGATTTAGAATATCCTTTACGATCATCTCTAGACGATCTGGATCTTCAATGACTTGCGAAATGCGCGTCATCATTTGCTTTGAACGAGCGATCTTTTCTTCGTCTGCTAAGCCTTCGTTTTCGATCGTGTCATAGTAGGCGTCAATTTCTTGAAGGATCTTATCGTTTAGGCCGACTTTCGCCATACGCGCTTCGTAAGTAATCGGAACGGTAGCGCCATCGTCGATAGCTTGTGTCATATCGTAGACATCAATAATGTCTCCAAAGACGTTAGACGTAGAGTGATCTTTGTTCTCGATTGGCGTTCCAGTAAAGCCGACATACTTGGCGTTCGGAAGGGCATCATGGAGATACTTTGCGGTGCCGTATTTCTCGACCGCAATCATTTTCTCCATATCGAGCTTTGTCGTAGCGTCGATGCCATAGTGACTGCGGTGCGCTTCATCCGCAATAACGATAATATCGTCACGATCAGACAATAAGCCAGTTTCTTCTTCGAATTTTTGAAGCGTCGTAAAGATGATTCCGCCGACCTGCTTGTTTTCTAGGCGGTCTATAAGATCTTTGCGGCTTTCTACGTGTTCAGGTTTTTGGCGTAGATAATTAGAACACTTGGCGAATGTCTCATAAAGCTGGTCGTCTAGGTCGTTACGATCTGTTACTACAACGATGGTTGGATTCTTGAGTAACTTAATCATGTTTCCGGCGTAGAAAACCATCGAGAAACTCTTGCCAGAGCCCTGCGTATGCCAGAACACCCCAATGCGGCCGTCATCGGTCGTTAGAGTGCGTTCTACGGCCTTTTTAACGCCATAATACTGATGATATGCCGGTAGGATTTTAGCGTCTTCTTGGTAAAGTATGAAATTACCAATCAAATCAAGCAAAGTCTCGAGCTTTAGTAGGCCATGAATCATTGGCTCTAGTGTATTTAGATTTTCTGGGGTGTCATTAATGCTGGCCTTCTTCCAGTCTGAGAAACGCTCCCATTTACATGTAATCGTGCCGGCTCTTGCCGTTACGCCATCGGAAGCGATAAGAATTTGGTTATAGTAGAATAGGCTCGGAATATGGATTTTCTTGTAGTTGTTGAGCTGATTATATGCGGCTTCTGGTGTCGTATCTTGTTCGTCACGCGTTGCGCTTTTAAGCTCGATCACGACGAGTGGCATGCCGTTGATAAAGATGATGATGTCTGGGCGCTTTTCGCTATGCTCAATAATTGTATATTGGTTAACGACTAGGAATTCGTTATTGTCAATATTGTCGTAATCGATTAGTTTTACGGTTTTGTAGTCTACGCCATGGTCGGTATATTCGGGTACTTTTACACCCTCGTGAAGCATACGGCTAAACTCTTGGTTATTACGGATAAGATTATTCTGGTCTAGATTCTTGATTTTGCGTATCGCTTCGGAAATAGTGTTTTCTTGAAGGTTTGGATTAAGCCTAGAAAGAGAGTTTTCTAAATGAGAGAGAAGAAGCGCGTCGTGATAATCGCGTTCGATTTCTTCGCCGGGTTGATAACCGTAACCTTGGTTTTGTAGAGTTTCGATAATCATTTTTTCTAGTGCTTCTTCATTGAAATTCATTTTTTGCCTTTCACAAAATTAATTGCTTTTTTATCTTCTTTAGCGAATTACTCTTTTTCAAAGTATTGAAAGCTGCCTTAAGATTATCTATCTTCTTTAATAATTCCTTTTGGCGTTCAGGCTCACCATAGCTTTCGCATAGTTGCTTAGCTGTTTTTGGAGTCATTTTTGTTACGCCGGCAGCCACCGCATCTTTTTTCATTTTTTCTATAGGGTCATCTCGCATTTTTTCAACTAGAACTTGATAACCATACATTGAACGGATAGTGTCTCTATACGAAGCAATAAATGCTTGGAGCAATGTGCCATTTGTGCCTTTAAATAGAAGTGAACACTTTTCGGAAAGAGCATTAAGATCTTCTAGTTTTTGCAAAAACTTATACCTATATTCTTCATTGTAGACGTCATCGATTAGTCTTGGTGACTTTTCAAAATAATCAGTATTCGTAATCCATGAGAATTCAAGTGAGATGGTTAATGGATAGTTCTTTTCTGGTTTTATATCTAGGTGCTTAATATTCTCGTCAATTAAGTCATAGAAAGTCTTACATAATACGAAAGCTTCTAGGCGTTTCTCGAATAAACTTTGTTTGTTTTGAGCTCGTATTGACCATGAGGTGGTGATAAGGGCTACGATAACACCAATTAGCGTCAGGAAGGCTAGTACGATTTGTATTATGTC
The DNA here is from genome assembly GCA_017421325.1 of Candidatus Saccharimonadota bacterium. Taxonomy (GTDB): domain Bacteria; phylum Patescibacteriota; class Saccharimonadia; order Saccharimonadales; family Saccharimonadaceae; genus Nanosyncoccus. The sequence goes on along the minus strand of JAFOJO010000030.1, from coordinate 11,511 downwards.
TGATGCATTCATTGTATGGTCACCTTATCTAGATTTATTTCGCCAGATATAAGTTTGGGAAGGAGGGAATCTCGAACAGACGAGAGTGTTTTGTTGTTCTGATTATTTAAAACTATCTTTTCGAAAAATGGTTTTAATCTATTACTCAACTCGAGCGCCGATTGCTCCGAATATGCTATTTTTTCATTCAATGTTTCAACTGGGCTTAAGTTTAATTGCGCAGTGCCTTTTGCTAGAGCTTCCAGCTTCTGTTTAAAATCACCTTGCCTAAAAAAGAAATACAGAAATGGTAATATACTTTTATCTTTTGGTTTCATTTTAGCGACTCGTTGATTGAGGAGTAAATTCTCTTCAAAAACTATGCCGACACGCCCAACATTTCCGGTAAGAGACAATAATACATCGCCTACAGATAACTTATGACAATCTCGCATATCTTTTGGATAATCCGCGACGAATTGCGCCGAGGAAGAATCAATCAGTCCATCCTGAACATTTTTTATTGTGATCACTTTATACTTTCCAGAATCGACATAGTCCTTGCTTTTGAATGCAAATCCATTATCAAAGGACATAATTTCTTTCAATTTAACAGTGCCTTTCTCGTTGTTGATGTATTTTTGAACTAAGGCTAATGCTTGTTTCTCGATAGTTTTATTTTGTTGATTATTTAGTTCGATTTTTTGATCGAGGGCGGAGAGGATGCGGACGATTTTTTTCTGAGTTTTTAGATCCGGAACGTCTATCTTTATTTTTCTTAATTCATCGATAAGTAATGCTTTTTGAGAAGATCCAATTAATGTTGCTTCAACTTGATTTTTGAATTGTTGTGATTTTAGGAAATAATAAAGGTATTGTTTGTCTATAGTGTCCGTATCGATATCTTTCAACCACAGAATATTTCCGTCTTTAAAATAAAAATCTTCCATATCTACAAGCCAGACATTACCTATTGTTCCAACGGCAGTAATTAGTATGTCGTCGATGCGCGGTGCTCCAAATTTATGTTTAATCTCTTGAAATCTTTCATTACTGATAAAAAGCTCTGTCGAGATATAATCTTTTGAAATAGCTTTTTCCGAAACCTCTTTTCCTCTAAAAAATGGTATGCCAGAAGATACGTATTCGGACATAAAAATACGTTTGCTTGAACATATTTTACATAAATCGTCTAGACGGTACTCTTTAGGATTCATAGCCAAGCTCGCCTAATACCTTTTTAATTTCAATATCTAGCTCCGCAGTTTTTTTCATTTGCCCAGAAAGCTCGGAAGTTAAGCGCTTCATTTTTTCTTCAAACGGCTCGCCGTCGTCTTCAGCTTCTTTAATTCCGACATAACGTCCTGGAGTTAATACGTAGTCATTCGCCTTAATATCATCAAGTGAAGCTTTCTTGCAGAAACCAGCAATATCTTCATATTTTTCATCATTCGCATAGGCATGGTAGGTGTTTGCGATTTTCATAATGTCATCTTCGGACAGTTCGCGAAGTTTACGCGTAACCATTATGCCCATGTCGTTTGCGTTAATAAATAGTGTATGCCCTTTTTGCTTCTTGTCGCGATTCAGAATCCAAATTGAGCAAGGCACCGTTACGGTATAGAAAAGATTAGTTGGCATAGAAAGAATACAATCGACCAAATCGGCTTCAATGATCCTTTTGCGAATCTCAGCCTCTTGTCCGCCAGCAGAAAGAGAACCATTAGCGAGAATGATAGCCGCTTTGCCATCTTGAGATAGTTTGGACACCATATGTTCAATCCAAGCATAGTTCGCGTTGCCTTTTGGCGGAGTGCCGTATTTCCAGCGATAGTCATTGAGAAGTTTTTCTTGGCCCCAATCTGAAAGGTTGAATGGTGGGTTTGCCATCACGAAATTAGCTTTAAGGTCTTTATGCAAGTCTTCAGTAAAAGTGTCTGCGGCGAACTTGCCAAGGTTACCATCGATAGAACGAATGGCAAGGTTCATTTTTGCGAGCTTCCAGGTAGTAGGATTCTTTTCCTGGCCGTAAATGGAAAGATTATGAACGTTGCCTTGGTGACGTTGAATAAACTTTAACGATTGGACAAACATGCCGCCAGAACCACAGGCCGGATCATATACGCGACCCTCGTACGGTTCGATAATCTCAACCATAGTACGTACAAGACAGGCAGGGGTGTAGAACTCGCCGCCCTTCTGAAGTTCGTTTGCGGCAAACTCACCGAGGAAGTATTCGTAAATGCGACCAAGAAGGTCTTTTTCTACAGCTTCTTTGGTGCCAACTTTGATATTCGTAAATAGGTCGATAATTTCGCCCAGGTTGACATTACGGTTATCCGGATCGTTATAAACCTTAAATAATACGCCTTTGAGTGTTGGGTTTTCTTTTTCAATAGAGTCGAGTGCCTTATCTAGAATCTCGCCGATATTGTAATCTTTGGCGTGACCTACAAGATATTGCCAGCGTGCGTTTTCCGGTACGAAAAATACGTTTTCCTCAGCGTAGGCGTCACGGTCTTCTTCAAGGCCAAGACCTTCTTCTTTGAGCGCGTTATAGCGTTCGTCAAAGGAATCGGAGATATATTTCAAGAATATTAAGCCTAGAATCAGGAATTTATAGTTAGTTACTGATACGCCGCCACGCATTTTGTCAGCAGCCGCCCAGAGAGTCTTTTCTAGGTCTTTAATATTACTGTTCATGATCAAGTTTTCTCCGCAATTGATTAGTAAAATTCTTACTTGTATTATACCATAAATGGCATCATTTCGGCGCCTGCGGACGACTTTTCACACGTATATTTCACAACATTTCACCGTTCAAGGTCAAGAAAAAATCCCACCCCTATTTTCTGCACAATAACTTTCAAAACCCGATTGTGTCCAAGTGGATGTTATCTATTGACTAAATGATAGAATGTTTTATTAGAATCGTCGCCGTAATGGTTAATATCTTCCGGTTCGGCCCAGAGCGAAAGCTTGTGGACGCGCCACTTACCAATGAAGAACATTTGAACCATCGCGTCGTTCACGTCGCGGTTATTTAACGCACGTGGAATGTATGCGAGGGAAAAGTAGTACCATTTGTCGTCTTCGGCGTCTAACCTCGCAAAAACGCGCTTACCGCGCCCAAAAAGGCGCACATCAAAGCGCTGTGCTAGTGTTTCTAGGGAATAAGTCTTTAATTCATGGATCGCGTCACGAACAGGTGACTCTGTAAGCTCCATGCGTTCAAACTTGTCGTAATCGCGCGAATTAAATCTGCCGTTATGTTCGAGCATGAAGCTTTCGAGTTGCCGAGCAGTAACCGGTATTGGCTCGCCGGGTTTAGTCTTCTTGAATGGGTGGCGTTTTGCCATGATACCTCTTTTCGGTTAGAGGTGCGCCTTAAGGGCGATATTATGCACAGTTCTTTTTATGCGCTTTGAGTTTCTTCATTGCCCAGTCATAGTGGGAAGATAGGCAACTTACGAAATATGAGCCAAGTACTGAACCGCCAACCCAAGGATACATGCCTTTAGTGAATAATTGTTCTTCGCTCAGGCTTTCGGCTAGTTTCATGACGTCCTTATGCGACTTCTCAAACATCTTTCTAGCGTCTGCTAGCGAAGTCTTCTGATGTTTCTTCCAGTATTCGACATTCATATCACCGTAAGTCTTCCAAGTGTATGGTTCTGGCAAAAATGGTGCATTACCACCTTTATTTAAGTTTGTATCGACAAATTCTAGCAACATTCGGTGCCATTCGTACAAATGCACCCAAATATCGCGTAGATTTTTGTCGCGTCCCCAATGGCGCTCTTTCTTTGATGGATCACCAGAGAAATCAAACTCAGTGTTCATTTCTTTCTCACTCATTCCATCAGCCATCTCAATAAGCTTAGCGTAGTACTCTTCGCCAGCCTTTAGTAAGTCTTGTTTATTGCGTGGTCTTGGCATAAAAAGTCCTTTGTTTACTACTCTAATTATACCATCAGACGCATTTTTCATTGACATTGTAAGCTCTTAAGAGAGCTTTAACATTGACAATGGATTTACTGGTCCAGTCTCTATATGTATATATTACTAATAGTTCGTAATTGGTTTCGTTGTCATGGCTTTAATATATGAAATCCTGTAGTTCAGGGTTAAGTTTACTTTCGACCAAATTGAAGTCCGGCCGCCATGTTGGATTCACAATAACATATTCAACTACCCCACAGAGAGGTTCGTAGAGATTTAGATACCGCGCACCATTGACGAATAACGCCAAAAATGGTGTTATTTTTATTTTGCCAATAAATCAGCCCCTCCGTAGAGGGGCCAAAATGGGGAAGGAGTGATTACTTACTAGTCTTCACTTTTTTCGCTGCGGCATCCGCAGCCGCCACATCCCCCGTGGCATTCGCCGCAGCAGCCGCCGCAATGATTGTGGCAGTCGCACTTGTTATCGTCATCGCTGGAATCGTCTTTTTCGGGTGTGTTATTGTCATCAGCTTCGCCTTTGTTTTCGTCTTTGCCGAGGAGTGAGCTGAGTAAAGACATAAATCCGAAAGGCCCACCCTTAGGGATGATTATGCCGATAAGGTCGGGCGAGGTTGACGGCGCCTGCAGATGCCTGAGCATGAACGCAAAAAACGTCGGTTTGGACAGCATGTCCTCCTTATAAACTCGGGCCAAAATGGGTGAACCGTATGCCTTATGCAACTCCAGTCCATCCGCTCGGATGAGCGTGTTGAGGAAAGACATAAAATCGTCGAAAGAAAGGTTCTCAATTTTCTCAGCGAGCATTCTGCTCGGGGCACAAGCTTTAATGCTCGCAAACAGGTTACCGATAGGCTCGTCGGAATAGGCATAAATATTCTGTGTGTCCGTCTGTGTGTCCGGACGACAGAGACTGAAATCGTGCAGAAAAAGAAAAAAGTCGACTGAGGTCGTCAGATAACTGATGATGGTGACCGCAGTGTCGTCGGCAAGAACGCCTCTTTCGGCAGCGATTATTGCCGCAGTCAATACGCTTTCCGCGATAAGATGTTGTGGTTCTTCGAAATGGGTGGGGGTGTCATCTTTTACGAAACCAAACCTCTCCAACATCTCTGCCACAAGCTCGTGATTGTTTGCTGCGATGGCTTCGTTTATTTCCTGTCTGCTTACTTCGGTGATTTTTCCTTCAGTTCTTTTCATTAGTAATCAACTCCTAATTGTAAATATTCAAGGCCCTGAAGTATGACCTCATACTCTATATTATATTACAGATTAATATAAAAGTCAAACTTATTTTATAATGTTAACCAATTACGGGGTTTTATTCTTGGTTTCTTTTTCTGCTGCCCAATCAGTAATATCAGTAAAGCGATCTAGCGCGGTGACTAGGCGTACATCATTACCGAAGGTCCGCACATTGCGATTATAAATATAAGTTAAGTTCGGCTGGTACAGGCCTATCGCCGGCACATCGTTTACCCAGTATTGTAGGAAAGTTTCATATTTTTTGGCCCGTAGGGCGTCATCTAAAGTATCCCGCGCACCCAGTAGCAAATCGTCTACCAAGGCATTACGATAATTAGATAAATTTAACCCCGACGCTGTCGCCTGCGAAGAATGATAATAAGGCAATAGGTCTGGATCTGCCCCGAGTTCTATATCGTAAACCAATATATTATAACTACGCTTAGAGATAATATTATTAATAAACTCTTGATTTTCTTCATATTTAGATACATTTACCTCAAACCCTAGCGCGCGGAGTTCTTCCGCCAACACATCTGCCACCGCTGGCAAATAGCCGGTGTTGATAGTGGCGACTTCTAGCCCGTGCACGCCATCACCCAGTAATTCCGCAATTTTGGCTTTAGCAGCTTCGTAATCCTGCCCTGGGATTTCTGGGTAGCTAGATAAATCAATTTGCGAGCTAAGTAATGGGTAATTTAAAGCTGTAGTATCCAGCGCCGCCGCGCGAATTTTTTCTAAGTTAATTCCCTGGCGAATGGCTGCGCGTAGGTCTCTATTCTTTACCTGCTCGCTAGTGGTGTTGAAGAAAATATACGCCCCAGAGTTAATGCTAGAATTTTTCTTGATAAATTGCCCCGCTGTTACCTTTTCTGCGTCTGGGCCAGAAAGTTCTGCTGTGGCTGTCACCGCGCCAGAATTTAGTGCCCCCGCCACCGCATCTTTATCTTTATAGGTGTGCACAGCAAAGCTATCTAGTAAAGTTCGCCCCTTGTAATAATACGGGTTTGCTGAGAGATAATATACCTTCTCGCTGCCACCTGCTACAGATTGCAACGCATTAAAACTAAATGCCCCCGACGTAACTGGCGCATTAGAAAAACTATCTTCTATCAAAGTTTTGGGGTCGGCATCGTCTAGCTCATGCTTTGGCACGATTGGGATATTAAGTGCTGAAATAAAATCTGCGTACACAGAAGGTAACGTAAAAACAATCTCGCCATCCTCTCCTTCCGCTACTTTTATATTGGCGAGGCTAGCATCATAAACCGAATTTACCACCGGACTTTTAATTAATTCTGTCGTAAACAATACGTCTTCATTAGTGATCGGTTGGCCATCAGACCACTTTAATCCTTCTTTTAGTCTAACTGTCCATACCCGGCCGCCCTCGCTTGGCATGATAGAGGCCGCTAACCCTATCCCTGGGTGCCCCGAATAATCTATCGTGGCTAGCGTAGCGAACATCAGCCGACTAAGTACCTTTTCGCTATTGGTGGTGGCAAATAGTGGATTTAGTGAATTTACGTCACCTATCGTGGCTTCAGTATAGGTACCACCTTTACTAAACACATCTTCCGAATACGAATCCTTAAACCAAATAGACTGCGTAATGGCTAGCATTATCAGCGCAAAGGCGAGCAATGCCCATTCTAGAATTAGTAGCCGAACATTTTCAATATGCGAAAACCGCCCAATCAAATTTTCTTTGATATGCTCTTTTCCTTCGGCGCTAGCCTTCAAAGACGCGCGCGAAAACTTTCGCACAAACTTTTGCCCACTCTTTTTGATAGAATTTCCCATATTATGCCGGAATTAATAATAGTCCCAAAATAGATAACACAAATATTACTGCAAATACAATAGTGGCAATAAAGAGTGACTTCTCTAACCCGCGCCGAGTGGTATACAATTCGCCCGAGCTACCAAACCCCGCGCCTAGCGACGCGCCACGTTGCTGTAATAATATCAAAAGTATGGTCAGAATTGCTGAAATAAAAGTAACAACTTCTAGAAAACTTCCTATTTGCATAAAATAACTCCTACGGCTATTTTAGCATACTCTTTCGTTTGAGTAAAGAATGGTAAGTAATCGCAAAACGGTGGCTCTCTTCATCTACCCTTGCAATTAAGCGTGCAATATGGGAACTGGAAGGCAGGTGCACCAAGTCTTTACCAGGTACTAAAATTTTTACTCCCGCGCTTTTAGAGTGATCACCAGATTTATCTCGCCCAATTACTGGTATATTGTATGACTCTACTAGCGGCAGTACTGCATTTACTTGCGTGGTACCGCCATCCAAAATTATGAGATCTGGGAAATCCCATTCCTTATGCTTGAGTCGCCGCGTGATGACTTCCTTCATGCTTTTTATATCGTCATTGGTGCTGGTGCGGATTTTAAATTTCCGGTATTCGCTCCGCGCTGATGCACCGTTGATAAACACCACCATGCTGGCCACCGTATTCTCGCCAGACTGGTGCGAAATATCATAGCCCTCTATCCGCCGTGGCGGCTCGGGCAAACTTAGTAATTCTTGTAGCTGCTTCAACGCTTGGTCTGAAGAAATATCCAAAAATTCCTTATCCGAAAACACAATTTTCTTTTTCAATTCCCTCAGTCCAAATAGCTGGTTTCTTGCCTCCGCTGCTAATTCATAGTTCCCTTTGTTCGCCTCACGCTTCATCGTCTTTTCTAAATCTTTCAGTAGTTTTTCTTTATCACCCTCTAAATATCGTATTAATTTTCGCAAATTTTTTTTATAATCTTTTGCGGTTGTTTTACCTATTTCTATACCTGGGGTTAAGCCGAGGTCGGTATCCAAAGTTTTCTTACCGGCGTACGGCTTAATATAATACGGAAACACTCGGCGCAAAATCCGCACCGCCTTTTCTACTGCTAATTTTCCATAAAACGGCCCAATGTAGGTGGCCTTATCGTCTACTGGGTTTCTTGTAAAACTTATGTACGGCACCTCTTCGTTCATGGTGATGCGTACGTAGCTCACTGTTTTGTCGTCGCGAAGCAAAATGTTCCACTTTGGCATATATCGCTTTATCATTTCTGACTCTAAAAACAGTGCGTCCATCTCGGTATCTACTACTATCCAGTCGGTGTCGGCGATTTCGTGAACCAAGGCTTCGGTTTTTGCATCTTTATGTGATTTTTGAAAATACTGTCGTACGCGGTTTTTTAATACCGCTGCCTTGCCCACGTAAATTATCTCGCCCACTGCATTTTTGTGAAAATAAACCCCCGGAGCCACCGGGAGTTTATTTAGTTTTTGTTTTAGAACCTCGTTCATCCTCTAATTATATCACACTTATGGATATTTGTCAATTGCTTTAGCTATCGTACCCTAGGCTCCAGTAGGCAAATTATACATACTAGACATAATTTCCTGAATTACGTCAGAGAAATTCTTGTATTCTTCTGGCTCTGGCACGTTGACATTGGTTGGATAAGAGAACCCAAGATCTATCGTCATTGTTCCCTCGCCGTTATTCAAGTCAGAGGTTAAATACAGACGGGTGAAATTATTCTCACCGTCCACTTCGGCGTAAATTTTCGGCATAGTGTTTACCATTTTTGCTACATCATCCTTACTTACGCTTACATTATCTGCCCAACCTAAGCAAGAATATAAGTTCGCTGTCATTTCGGAATTTTGAATAGAGTTCACAAAGTTTGCAAATTTTTCACTATCTACGCTTATTTGATATACTGGATAATTTTTGCTGGCGAGCTTCACGTCTTTATTGGTAGAAGAAATAAACGGATATTTGCTATATAACTCAATCGCGCTGTTACTATTAGTATTGATATCGCTCACTAAGTTTGTTACACAGCTGATATCGCTACTGGCCGTCATCCCACCTGAAAGCATATTTAGCTCATCTACGGATACTTTCAGCCACTCGCCGTCAATCACTTCTACTATATCTATCAGCGAAGCAAAGTAAGCAATGGTGTCTTCGTCTAACACGTTTTGCCCACCGTCTAATATATTCAATTCGGTATCGTCTATTTCTGTTAGATTACATTCTTCGCCTTCTGTGCAAGTCAGTTCCTTTATTTCTGTGGTCTGGCAAACGGCGTCTTCGCCACAATCCACCACGTTTGGCACTTGGTTCGCCAAGTTCAAAAGATACAAAATCCCCGAGTTTTCTATCGCGCTAGTTGCGCCGTCTATCTTAAAATACAAATCACCATTTCCGGCATACACTTCGTCGAATTCGATGTTAACATCTCCCACATTACGGATGGTGGCCGTAACATTTGCCACGGAGTTATTTATCGCCGAACTAGAAATCAATTTAGAATTTAATGCAATTTTTATATTAGAAACCGGCGAAAATTCATTATTTAATGCAATATTGATGTCGCCATCGATTGCCACATTTGTTGGAGCTTCGCCATCCATGATTTTTTTCATGGCTGCAGTTACTGGATCCACCTGGTTCATCATCATAATCGCAATTGCTGCCGCTGCTCCGCCTAGTACTAGCACTGCTGCTACAGCGATAATTCCGGCAATCAATCCAGTTTTTTTCTTTTTGGCTGGCGCGGCTTCTGCTGGGGCAGCCTTTTCCATTGGCCTATCTTCTGGCGCCAAAGAATCTACTTTGATGGTATTAGTTACCGGGTCAACTGGCTGCGCTGGTGCCTGCGTAGGCGCGGTGTTTGGTATAGGACTGGCCGTTGGCGCTGGTGTTACCGGACTAGGAGCCGGATTCGGTGCGGGGCTAGATGCAGCGCTTAGCGTCGAATTTGGCGCCGGTCCTGCTGCCGGAGTTGGATTAAGAGGATTCGGCATTCCTCCTGGGTTTTCGTTCATTAAAAACTCCTTCAAAATTATTACTCTTATGCCTATTTTAACATAAGAAATATATTTTGGCGACTTGTAATTCATAAAACGTGATATAATTAAATTGCTAAAACTTGACAAAGAAAACGCATTGGCCGTTTTTAATACAGAATAAGCTGATAAATGTTGGCATCGTAAGGATACCGTCATCAGCTTAGTCTATATGGTTAATGCGGATTGTCGAGTTTTAGCACCCCTTGCGGTGCCATTTTTGTATTACTACCCCGTTTACAAGTGGCACCACATGGGGGTTTAAGCAAACTATATAAGTGAGGTAAAGATGGGCCACAAAGTAAAACAATCTTTAATGAGTAGTAGAATAGATTTCTTCTACTATACTTTCCGTAATGTATTGTTAGTTTCTGTCCCTCTTCTTATCCTCGCTGCTCTTATCTTAGGCCTTAGCACTTCTCATAGTTTTGCAGTAGGTTCTGGCAGTAGTGGTACAGACAATGTCCAATTAGTCTTATCTACCTCCTGTACAGTTAATGCAGTAGTTACAATAGCACACGAAACTAGCCTTAATGGTGGCCAATTAGATAATAATGTAGGTAATACTAAACTCAGTGCCTTTTGTAATGATAATAATGGCTATAGTATCTATGCAGTAGGTAGTAGTGGAGATGTAGATGGTAATACAGACTTAATTAATACTGTAAATGAAAGCTATAATATCCATACCGGAGTATATGATGATACAATCCAAACTAATCCATCATCCTGGGCTATGAAACTAACCGCCGGAACTGGTACTGGTATAGATCCAGTTACTGGAGAAAGTGTACCTACTACTCCACCTACTATCATTAATGGTTACGATAACTACAGTGCTATACCTAATGTCTATACCCAAGTAGCTAAAAGAACATCCGGTACTAGTATGACTACAGACACTAGTGTATCAGGTTCATACTTGAATACTACTTACCAAATCTATGCTAACTCTGCCCAACCAGCAGGAACCTATAATGGTAAAGTAAAGTACGTTATAGTGCATCCGAATAGTAACCATAACACTATCCCAGATTTAGATACCGCCTTTGCTGTAGCTGGCAAAATGAAAGTCTATGAAGAAGGCGGTAATTCATACTATGCTATGCAAGATATGGACTCTCAAATATGTAGTTTTGTAGCTAATACTGGAGCTAGTACTGCTACGCAATTAGTAGACATTAGAGATAATAACCTCTACTGGGTAGCTAAGTTGGAAGATGGTAAATGCTGGATGACTAGCAACTTAGATCTAGATATAGGCGGTACCAATACTGCTCCACTTAACTCAAATAACACAGACATCAGTATAGACCCCAATGTTTATGCCAGCAGCGGCATATACTCAGACTATAATGTATCAGATGGAGTTTATACTTGGAATCCAGTATCTACCGCTAAAACTTCCAGCTACTATATCGATAATACTTCAGTCAAGCCATCAGCTTGGCCAACCAACAGCAAC
>JAFOJO010000024.1 GCA_017421325.1 Candidatus Saccharimonadota bacterium | reverse complement strand
GCGTAAGAATTAATATCATGGTGGGTGAGCAGGGAAGTAAGAACAAAATACTTCTTCCTATACCGATATTAAAGTACATTTAATTATTATGCATCTAAATATCCTGATAACTCTGGGTGGGCACACTTCAGGGTGGGATAACACTCAGCTTGCTATGCACGGGCTGAGCCGAAGGAATAAGCAATAAACCATTTATTCCTCCAGCTCTGCTCGTGACCGCTAAAGCGGCAAGAGCAGAACATTAACAATCTCGCTTTAAAAAAGCAAGAGCTATTTAACAATTAAAGTTCTAGACATACTTCGCTTTTCTTTTTGCATTATAGCCAGCGGTTTAAGGGGCCTAAAATTCTTTTAAGACCTCCTAAACCGCTGGTAATAGTGCCTGCGGCAAAATAATTGCCGGCGGGCTTACGCAGAAAGGAGGTGTCACTATGATTAAAATAGTGACAAACAAAAGAGCGGAGAATTTCGTTCTTCATGGTGAATACCATGACTTCACCGGGGAGTCTAACGACGGTATGCGTAGCGGCTACTCTTACACCGTCCATGTGACCTACACATTCTCGTTTGAGAACGAGAAGGAAGAGGACGGTGGGTACTCTTACGACCTTCATGTCATAAAAGACACGGACGACTATGTCCGTAACTACGACATGACGGGGACGAAATTCGAGGAGAACTTCGACTTCATCGCCCATGCGCTGAGGAAGAAGGGCATTTTTATGCTCAACTTTCCTGCGTACATGCAGGTGAAGGTGGAGTTCCACGAGTTTCTTTCTCGCTGGAGCGAGAAAGAGGGGTCGGTATCAACGGCCCCAGACGAGAATGCTGTTGAGCTAAGCTTCGACGGCAGACTCTATCTGGTGAAGGATGCCACGAGCGTCATCACCGCATCCAATCTTATCGCCCGCGTAAGTGAGGCCGATGCAGAAAAGAAGCGGATGATGATCGCCCGGACTATCGGCGATCGGACTCTGCTTAGCACCACATATCATGTAGCGCTTGAGTCCATCCCGGATGAGCTTTATGGAAAAACGAAGCTTATCCGGCTTAAGAAGGTGGCCTTAGCCGATCTCCTTGAGGCAGAGGGCGTTGACAACGCTGACATTGAGGCGGCCTTTACGGGTTTCGTTTCAAGGGTAGAGAGCCTCAAAAGTTACTACCCGCTCAACACAAAGGGGATTGAGGAATATATCGTCAATCTCTCTGCAGAGCTGAGGGGGGAAGTCCTGAGGTACTCCCGCTCAACAAGGGAGAACCTCCAGCTTTTCCGCGCCTATTGTCCTGAGAGGATAAATTGGCGTGAACTTGAGCTGGAGGATTATGTGGACTCCGACCTGGATCTGATGATCCAACAGGGCAAAGGAGTCTGCGGGACTCCGCAGTGGGATTTTATCGACCACTGCATGGCTCAGCCGGAGCCAGAAAAAAAGATTGTCGAGCATGCATACATGCTCGGTTGGCGCAATCTTTCAAGGATTGCCAACAATTTACATGTATGCAGCCCAGATGATCTGCTACGCTCTGTCCTGGAGTATAGCAAAGATGCTCCTGGTCGCATCGCCTTCAGGGAGGTGTCTTGTCTCTTCCGGCTGGAGTACAGAGAGCTGAATAGGGACGACTACGACTGCCTCGCGATGATGGCTGACAGCTGTCTAGTCACGACAGATAGCTGTGAAACAGCCGAAATGGTCGCTTTCGTGCTGAAGGTTGGCCTTATCGTCGGCGTGAGCGAGGAAGAGCTCATCAAAATGCTCCTTGATAAAAAGGCCAGTACGTGCATCTCGCTGCGCAACTGGTACCTCAAAGGAGTCTATGAAGAGTTTGCCTTCACTCCGGGTCTCGACTGGGTCAAGGCAGAAGAGGACCGCATCGAGGCAGAGCGTCAGCGTGTCGCCAAAGAACGAGCCGAAAGCAACGAAAAAGTTGTACGATTCGTTCAGACTAGCGGAAAGCTGGACGTCCGGGTGTCGTTGGAACATTCCTTCACGACCACCGATGGACGCAAAGTCTGTCGTCCGGATGGCGAGAGTATAGGTACCCTCCAGCCCGATGAACAGCGAGTGATGCTGGTCGAGGGAAAGAGGTACTGCTACCTCGTCAACGTCGAGCGCGTCAAAAAACTCCGCAACGGAGTCTTCCACTTCGACGTACTCGAGGATGATGCCGGCTATATTATTGGGTCAAAGGGGTCTCACATCAAAGAGATTACCCAGAGGCTCAATAAGCTCGGCTGTGGGGTGCGGAATATCAAAATCCACACCCACACGGCAGACGAAGTCTAGAACTCTCATGGGTTCCGACGCGCCCCTCTCATAAAAGAGTCGCTGGATTATTATTCCCACGCAGTTTATCAAGACTCTGCGTGATAATACAAATTAAAAGTCTTTCTCATATGCTCAAACGCCCCTGGCATCGCCGGGGGCTTTTTCATGCCGCAGATCTCCTGTGCCCGGCACTGGGGCGCGCTCGTCTTGTCGCGGCACGAAACCCCTGGTCCTTACTAGACGGATGTTCCTCACACCAAGTCGTAGCTATGCTATCTATATAATCCACTAAATCCTTAAACCCTACATCTGTACCGTACTTATCTTGGTCAAACCAATTCGTATTGTGGTTTAATGTGGTTTCTCCGCCTACTTTGGCTGCCCGTAGGGCATTACCTACACTAAATAGCCGTGCTATTTTGCCGGACGGGGTATCTGCACGGTCACCTATAGCGGCTAAATCCACTGACGCTATACCCTTAGGGTTTAATGGGTGACGACGCGGATCATTTGCGGCCATATCTAGGGTGCGCCCCTCGCGGTCTATGCGGATGGCACTTACCCTGTCCATGGTGGCAGGGTCGTAATAATTTGGATTCCTTACAGCCTTAGAATTCGGCTTAAACGGCGTAGGTAACTCAAATGGGTTTACCGGATTAGTTATCAGACTAATTGATGCCTCTACTCCAGACCTATTACCATACTCTAGAGAATTTTCGTATGTACTAGACGCTTCTGGCCTCGTATATAGTAGTACATAGCCATGCTCTGGTGAGTAAAAACTATACATGGAGCGTGTACGGCTCTCATCTGGGGCAAGAAGTAGCTCTGCAAAAGAACCTTTCTTGCCGGTCGATATATCGCCAAGTGTACCACTGATGATAGCTAGGGATTCAGCCTCGTATTGTAGCGCCTCCATGGCGCTATTATAATCAAATTTTGGTGCCCCGGCCCAGTCTAGATTGGCAGTAGCCGTACCTCTATGGGCTATCTCTTGAAATACGGTAATGGCATCTGTAAGTCTCTCATTTGCTGCCTTAGAGTATTCACTGGCAAATTTACCACCATCGTAATCCTTGTACATTTCGGTTATTCTACGGATAGAGCTTCGGCAAGACTCTACTTGGTCTAATATTTCTCCCAGTTGTTCTCCGCTAAACCTCTTGGAATTAGCAATATCTAACAGAGCATCACCAAAATCCTCCCCAAACCCTGCCGCCAGAAAACCTTCAGCAAGCTTAAGCCTCGCCTTTTCATCGGAGATACCGTGAAGAGTTTTGCATAATCTATCAAAACGACCGTTATCTGATTTTGCCATAAACTTTAATAGGTAGGCTTGTGCCTCTAGCGGAATTTTACTTAAATCTATATTAATCATTTCACTTATTGAGGCTTTTAGTCTGGTATTACCGTGTACTACTTTAAGATAAATAATGGATTCATCATCTAGAGCCGTATCCTCGCCCGGAGTATTATGCCCATCTCTATCCAATATGGAATCCATCGAACTTCCGAAGCTAAACCGCGAATCGCCTTCGTCGTATTTCTTTTGAAAATCTAATGTACCTGCGGCGTCGGGCGCAATTTTCACTAACTGTTTATTCTTAGGAGCGGAAGGAAATTCATTATGCAGCCTTGCTTGGTTTCTTCGGAAATATATCATATTTAAGGCAAATTCTAACTCGTTTTGGAGACTTAAAAGATCCATAAGAGCATCTTCTTCGGGTGAATCGGATTCTATTATGCTCGGTAAATTATTTTTCATCCTCTGACACTTTTTTAGCTCAGCTTTAATCTCTTCCTCATTCATCACCTTCGTTTTCTCTGACAAGATTCCATCCGGGGCCATATCTGGAGTTACTATAGAGGAATATCCATATTCTTCTCTGATAATATTGCGGTCCTCGTCGCCATAGTCATTCACGTCTGGCTTAAAGCTATTCGCCACGGCTCTTATCAATGGGGAAAACTGGCCGCTGCTTGCTACATTGGCTAAGATTTTATCTGCTTCAAATACAGAATACCACACATCAGCATCGGCCGCCTCTCTCACATCGGATAAATATTTCAGTTGATCTAAAGTACTCCTTTTTTCTACGTCTGCCAAAGTCTTTATCTCTGGGTTATAATAATCACGCAGAGCACTACTGCTTTGCTCTACCGTCTGATTGTTCATGTTACTTTGTGGCTCTATGCTGACCGAAGGTGATACTTCTTTGTTCATATTACTATTCCTACATTTATTTTAACACAACTAAAACCATTGGATGAAGCAAACAATCATTTTTTCGGCTCTTTTGTCAACCCCACTTTGACAAATTTCACTATACTCTAACCCTGTAAAATAACATTATTGTACTATACTAATTGACAAATCATCCCGCTCGTGCTATAATGATAGCAACAATCAAACAAATGTTGTAAAACATTTCAGGAGATTGCGTAAGAATTAATATCATGGTGGGTGAGCAGGGAAGTAAGAACAAAATACTTCTTCCTATACCGATATTAAAGTACATTTAATTATTATGCATCTAAATATCCTGATAACTCTGGGTGGGCACACTTCAGGGTGGGATAATACTCAGCTTGTTATGCACGAGCTGAGCCGGGAAGAAAAGCCAATCCCAACCAGCTTCTCTCCCCAGCTCTGCTCGGGCACATAAAATAAAACCTTAAGCCCTCGGTACTGCCGGGGGCTCTTTATGATATAATACAGATATGGAAGATACGCGCAATCTAGTGGATGAGTACAAAGGTTTGTCCAATGAACAAGTTTTTGCTGCACTAGCTAAAAAGCGTACTCCCTTAGAAATAGCTATAGAAAACGTCGAACACGATTTTAATATTGGCACGATTGTGCGCTCCGCTAACTCTTTCAACGTGACTAAGGTCCATATTATTGGCAAGAAAAAATACAACCGCCGCGGTGCCATGTGTACAGATAAATATCTAGAGATTATTCATCACCCCACCACAGAAGATTTTTTAAGTACTCAAAAAGGCAGGGAATTAGTCGCCATAGAAAACAACACTCCGCGTGCCCTACCCCTGCACGATAAAAAATTTGTTCAGGATACCACTCTTATTTTTGGCTCAGAAAATAACGGCATTACGCCAGAACTCTTAGCTAAGGCTCAGGATGTGCGATATATCGAAAGCTTTGGCTCTACTCGCTCTGTAAACGTAGGTGTAGCCGCTGGGATAGCTATGTATGAATACACGAGGCAGATCGTTTTTTAGGCGTATAGATATTCGTTTCCCTTGGCTTAAGCTGGTGGCCGTTATTATAGTTGGCGTAATGGCTATTTTGGATTTGCTCGACCTTACTATTTCAAAAACCACCGAACCCTATAACAAAATCAAAATCGCCCCCATGGCGCACCATGTGCGCATCAAGCGTGATATTACTGGCAAAAAACTAGTGGCCCTCACCTTTGATGACGGCCCTTCTGGCGCTACCACGCCGCGACTGCTAGATATTTTGTACGAAAAAGATGTCCCGGCTACGTTTTTTATGCTTGGCAAGATGGCGCGCGGCAACCCAGATATTGTGCGTCGCGCAGAAAAAGAGGGAAACATCGTGGCCAGCCACACTATGTATCATCAAAATCTGATTCGCATTTCCGCTGGTGCCGCTAAAGATGATATCGCCGAAGCTGTGGAAGTATTTAATGATATTTTAGGCCATGCCACGGCGCTCACTCGTCCACCTTACGGTAATATCAATAACGCTGTTCGCGACAATGTCGGTACCCCCATGATTTTATGGTCAGTAGATACCTTGGATTGGAAAAGCAAAAATATCGACGACATCCTAGCGGTCACTAAGGAGCAGGTTCATGATGGCGCCATCATACTAATGCATGATATTTACGACACCACTGTGGATGCCGTACCGGCAGTAATAGACGAACTTAGAAAAGATGGTTATGATTTTGTCACTGTACCAGAACTCGCCAAAATCCGTGGCGTAGATTTAGAATCCGGCACCGCCTACTACAACTTCCGCCCTAGTTAGTGGACATCAAATATATCGAATTGAGGCAATTTCCTAATTTTGTCAACTGTATTTCGACAAATTTTTGCTATTTTACCACTGTTAAAACTTCTTTCGTCGCCATTATATTGACAAAAATAAGCATATATGCTACAATACAGACATAGTAGGCAAAGCTCAAAGCCTAACTAAGCACATTGAAAAGGTTTACGTTAAGCAAGTTTGAAACATAGTTTTCTTCTCACTTGTGGACGGCGTAAAACAGATAAGTTAAATTGTCTGTTTTCCGCTGCCCACAAGGGGTGGTAAATATTCTTGCCAGCGTGAGAAAGTTCTCTCTTAATCCGCAGTGGACGTTGGCCGTGTTTTTCAAGGGAGGAAAACATTATGGTAAATTTCTACGCAATCAACATCGCAACCGCAACCGAAGCTACCCACATCACCCACGGTGGTGTGTTCCATGGAGATGAGGTTATAGCTACGGCTATCCTCTCTGCTCTTGGGCCTGTGGCTCTCAACCGCACATTCTGTGTGCCGGAAAACACCAATGCCTTTGTTTATGACATCGGCGGAGGGCAGTATGATCACCATCAGCGCGGTGGAAACGGTAGCCGTGAAAACGGCGTTCCGTACAGCTCTGCTGGCCTGATCTGGCGTGACTTCGGTCGGAAGCTCGTTTCCTGCGAGCAGGCTTGGGCCTTCGTGGACCAGGAACTGATCGCGGGTATCGATGCGGCAGATAACGGGGTCCTCCCCGGCATCGACTACCCGGTAAAGCCGGCTAGCCTTTACGGTCTCGTGTCTGGGTTTAACCCCAGCTGGGACTCAAAGGCTCAGTCTGACGAGGCTTTCCTCGAAGCGGTGGCTTTTGCTCAGGGCGTACTCGCCCGCGCAATCGCCTCTGCCGAGAGTAAGGCTCGCGCCAAGGCGCTCGTGGATGCTGCCATCGAGGCGTCTGAGGATCAGATCATCGTTCTGCCGCGGTACGCGCCATGGCAGGAATATGTTCTGGCCTCCGAGAATCCTAAGGCGGCCGACGCCCTGTACGTGGTCTTCCCGGGCAGTCGTGGAGGCTACAACGTCCAGGCGATTCCTGACGCCATCGGTTCTTACGGTAACCGCAAGCCTCTCCCTGAGAGCTGGCGCGGCGTGCCGGCAAATGACCTGCAGACAGCAAGCGGCGTCGCAGACGCTAACTTCTGCCATAAGGGCGGGTTCATCGGCGGAGCTGACAGCCTGAACGGCGCGTTGGCGATGGCAAGAAAGGCAATTGAGGCCTAAAACCTCGTAGCCTACGGACAGTTATGACGAAGTTGTCGGTTTCGGGGCCTAGCCCCACTGCTGACTCGTAAACCTAACCAACTACCCCCGGTTCATTGAGCCGGGGGCTTTCCTTTTTTAGGAAGACCACTGAGGTGGCCTTTTTTGACCAAATTGTTTATGGTATTAACAGACATTTTAATAGGGGTGAAGACCACATTTTGGGTAGTTTTTTGCTGCAAAAATGGCCAAAAATTGCATACTATTGTTCCAAGGTACTTAACAGGAAGCTACTACTAAAAAATCGGCCAAAATGCCAAGTTCTATATAATCTGGTGGGGGCGAATTGCTCAAGTATTAACATCGTGCAGGCAAAACGATAATTTGATATAATAATGAAAAGAAGGATATAAAAGTAATAAATATGGGCATATATAATAAAAAAGGAAGAATGATAGCTAAAATTATTTATGCCGTAATTGCCATTTTTGTATCTATAATACTAACCATTTTCTCAATGGAAGCAATAAAAAATGTTCCAGGGAACAGTTTTTCTACGGACATGGATTTTATTGCTACAACCTTGCTCGTGTTTGGGTTGTGGTTTATAGCAATAATGTCTTGTATTTGGTTGGTGGGGTTTTTAGTCAATCTAAATAAATCAAGAAAAAATCCATCTGGCGGAAATGCACTGATAATAGTAGAAAAGAAGAACAAAGATCTAAAAACTTTATCAACTCTAAAAAAGGTAGTCATCGGAATCTTAAATGCGGCATGCATATATTTTATTATATTATCCTCAATAATGTTTTGTGTTTTTAGCGGGTTTGGGACGCCTATCGGCATTTGGTTGGCGCTCGTGTTGGCTAACGTTTTTATTGTTCTCTTGTTCTTGGGGTGTGCTATATCTGATTTGGTTACGATGACAAAACTTAAACGTAACCCCTATGATAGAAAAGCGATGGAAACCCGAGAGAAAAATAAAAAAATTTTTAGAATTCTAATTATATTGTATATCTGTTTGCCGGTAGTAATGTATATATGTATATTATTGTTTAATCGTTAGGGCTCAGGAACGAGACTTCCGTTATGTCTAATAACTTAGCTATTTTTATTAAAATAGCCAAACCAAATTGTTTAGGGTATTAACAGACGATTTTATAGGGGTAAAAATGCATTTTTGAACATATTTTTCGTGCAAAATCGGTGCAAAATAGCACTCTAAAACTCACAAGGTACTTAACAGAATTTTACTACTAAAAAATCGGCCAAAATGCCGAGTTATATACGGTTTGGTGGGGATATGTGGACTTGAACCACAGACCTCGTCATTATCAGTGACGCGCTCTAACCAGCTGAGCTATATCCCCAACTTTCATAATTATACACTAATTGACCAGATAAAACAAGGGAAATTCTTAATTAAATTCGTTCTATATGGGTGATTTATTTGACTGAAGCGCGATTATCGGTATTTGCATTTGAGAATAAAAGCCGAGAAGGCGGTATTTTCTCTTGCCGAAGTGCATCTATAGCGATGAGCGAGGCAAGAAAAATGCCGCATTAGCGGCTTCTAGCTCAAATAAGTTTACGAGATAAAATCTGTTCAGGTTGGTGCTTTCTCAGAGCGAAGCGCGCCTTTTGGGCGAGCGAGCGACGAAAAGTGCCAAGATGGACGATTTTAGCCGTAAAGTGGTGGAGTAACAGGGACTCTAACCCTGGACCTCCGCCTTGCAAAGGCGGCGCTCTAAACAGCTGAGCTATTACCCCAATACACCTATTTTACACCATTTCTCTCGAAAAAGCAACATCTCCTATAGTAAGCTCAAAACCAAACAAGAGAAAACCACCTTTTAGGTGGTTTTCTTAGGTCATACATATGATTTTAAGCAGCCTCGCAGTTGTACTCTGCTTAAAACTATCCCTATTTTATATCACAAAATGCATAATGTCAACACTCTTTTTCCACAAATTGTGCAGAATTTTTAAAAATAGTGTTCGGATTTTACAAACAAATTAAAACATAATTTTAAGAAAAAGCATATTGACAAACCGAAAGCAGTATGATATAATGAGTTCATACACTCTAATAAAAGGGTGGCGTTTTATAATTAATTAAGAATTTGGTGGGCAGAATAGGAGTTCTGGATGTCTGGAACCAAGGCTGGCGGCATGAAAGCTGCTGCTACCAACAAAGCCAAATACGGCAAAGAATTCTATGCTCGTATTGGTAAAAAAGGTGGCCAAAATGGTCACACCGGCGGTTTTGCCGCTAACCCTGCACTTGCTCGTGTAGCCGGTGCCAAGGGTGGCCGCATCTCTCGTCGTGGCCCAGCTAAAAAAGCTGCCTAATAATACAAAAATCAACCTCAATCAAACAGGGGTTGATTTTTATGTGAAAAATTATACAATCACACCAGCATTATTGAGGTTTACACCGCAAATCGTACTTTAAAAGGAGTGATATCAATGTCGTCTGAAATGTTATTTTTTTATTTTGCGATTTATCGGCTTTGTCGCTATGTCCGCAATATTCTTTATCGCTGGAAGAATGGCATTCCATAATATCGTCTGGAAGGACTGCCTTGAAGAAAAAGACAAGCTTGATAGGAGACGAGTAACTGCCAGAGTACTGTGTCTTATAGGAACAGTTTTTGGATTATCTTCGATTTTGGAATTATGTATTAATAATCCAAATGAATGGCTAGGTATGAAAATATCTTGGTATATTTTTTTCAGTTCATTCCCCACATATTTGACTTTCATATTGGAGGAAGATGAACTTACCCGTAGTGAAATAGAAAAAATAAAGCTAATCCCGGAGGTTTTAACAGTCCCAGCTTGTTTTAGTGCTGTAGCGTTTATTGGGTTTTTGATTTTCGGTAGTATTTGGTTTGCTTCTCAACAAACGATATCAGTTGAACGAGAAGTGCTAAGTAGTGTGGAGCTAGTAGCAGTCAAGGACAGCTATCAGTCCGAAGGCAAACCTACGGATAATTTGCTTGAAACTACCTTTGCAATTTCCGATCACGGTGTTTATAGATACTACTATCGATCCGAAGACGATGACATCGAGCAAGGCCATGTAGACGCGTGCGAAACTTCTATCTATCCTATAAAAGAAGGAGAAGCTCCGCACTTAGATTGTGTAGCATCATACGAATATAAGACTCATCTCAGAAACAAGGAACCCTATAAAACAAAAAACAATGAAAAAAACCTGGTACGAACTACATGTACCAAAGGGATCCGTCGTAGAAGCATATGAATTTGATCTCAATTAATGCCATCCCCGCTTCATAGCTGGGCTTTTTGTTACCCGAAAACCCCCGGCTAAGCCGGTGGATATTTATTATGCTAAATTTTCACACCGAGGGCAATGGTAGGCGCCATCTGGGGTCTGATAACGGGTCAGGCCACACGACCTACATTTGGATTTATTATGTAGCCAATCTCTGTAGGTATCTAGTTCGTCTTGGATTAAATCCTCATTCGCCTCTATACCATACCTAGAAGCTAACTCCTGTGCCTTCTCCCAGGCCTCACTTTCCATTCTAAGCCGCTCTACGTCCATTCTAAAGGTCCTATGCTTTAAAATGGCGTGTGACACCTCATGCAGGGCTAAAAGCTCTGAAAACGGTTCTGGTGGCCCCAGAACTATGGTTCTAGGCGGCCTAAAAGCAAATTTAGAACCCTCAATAAACCTAAGCCCTGGATAATCCTCTCGTAATCTCTGCAAAAACTCGGCTTCCACAGTTAGAACAGGGAATTACTCCCGCTCCTTCTGTTTGGCGTAGATGTAGCAACCATAGATTACCGATTCCAATGGCCGCTTTGGTCGTCGGTATTTTACCTCAGGTAGCTTCGGTAAATACTTAGTATAAAGCCGAAAAATTTTGCCCATCGGCCCACCTAGCACTACAGTATCTGGATGAAACTCGGAAGCTATATCTGGTAAGCCCAGATAAATTCTTGCCGCTATATCTTGCATTACCTTTTTGCCGCGCAAATCTGTGGCTGGGTTTATATGATAAAATCTTTCCAGTGCGCTAGCGGCTGCAATATCTTCCCATTCATTGGTTTCACCATTAAATTCGTATTTTCTATGCCCCGGTTCAAAATTTACCCCAGCAAGAAGCCGATTTTTCTCCACCACCCCACCGCCAATGCCGGTAGAAAAAGTTAAAAATACCGTTCGCCCTGGCAATCTATATCCCTCATAAATCGCCGCCAAATTAGCGTCATTTTCGACGTAAATAGGGCAGCTGAATAAATTTTTTATAGGGGTGCAGATGTCAATTTCTCCCCAATCGCGGTTGCCAAAATTAACTGAATAATTTTTTTGTACAATACCCGGCACGGCCACCACTACGGCACTTATTTTATACTTCCGAAAAACTTCCAAATTGCCAACTAAATCATCGATAAAAACATGAGCACCTCTGGCGGTGGGGAATTTCACTCTTCTTACTACTCGCCCACGCCTAGAAAAAAGCGCAATTAAAGTTTTGGTCGCCCCTATATCAATCGCTAAATACATATTAAAATTCTACAACGCTTTGTTCTCAAGATAAACCCTAGACTTTTTCTGTATTTTCTGCTAGAATAAAGAGAGTTTTAGGCTCATTCATAAGTGCCGCGAGAGACGACATTTTTAAATGAGCCTAAGGAAGGAAAATATTAAATATGGCAAATGCCAAAAAAATCACTATGGACGAACTCCTTAAAGCAAGCGAAGATTCGTTCAAAAAAGTTATTGCAGGAGATACCGTAAAAGGTACGGTACTTTCTGTGAAAAAACACGAAATATTAATCGACCTCGGTCCGCAAGGTGTAGGTTTAGTCCCACGTCGCGAAGCATCTTTCGCGCGCAATCTAAACGTTGGCGACGAAGTCACTGCATCCGTAATTGAGGCCGAAATGAGTGATGGCTATGTGCTACTTAGCCTCCGTAAAGCCGTAAAGGATAAGGGTTGGGATGAAATCCAAGCCAAGCTCGACAACGCCGAAACGGTAGAAGTCACTCCGTTTGATGCTAATCGTGGCGGCTTGTTGGTAGAGTACGAGGGCATCCGTGGTTTCTTGCCAGTGTCACAACTTTCTGCTGAACACTACCCACGCGTAGGTTCTGCCGATAAGGATGAAATCTTGCAGCGCCTCAACTCTCTAGTAGGTAAGGATATCAAGGTGCGCATCCTCGATGCTAACAAAAAAGAAAACAAGCTTATCTTCTCTGAAAAAGAGGCTATCCGCGATGGGCTTGCCGCTCGTTTTGCTGAACTTAATGTCGGCGACGTGGTAAAGGGTGTAGTCACCGGCGTAGTGGATTTCGGTGTATTTGTAAACGTAGACGGTATTGAAGGCTTAGTTCATATTTCCGAGATTTCTTGGGAGCGCGTGAATAACCCATCTGACTATGTGAAAGTTGGCGACAATATTGAAGCTAAGATCATCGCCATTGATAAAGAGCGTCTCTCGCTCTCGATGAAGCAATTAGTCGAAGATCCCTGGATCTCCGAAGTAGAAGACCTTAAAAAAGGCTCTAAGGTGGAGGGTACCATTACCCGTATCACCCCATTTGGCGCCTTTGTGCAGATTTCGCCAGCAGTAGAAGCCTTGGTGCATGTATCTGAACTCGGTGAAGGCTCCGATGTCGACCCAGAGAAAATCTTTACCTTGAATGAGCGCAAAGATTTCAAGGTACTCGATATCGACAAAGAAGGTCGCAAGATCTCTCTATCTATTACCAAGTAAGACCAAATTTAAAATAGCCCGCCTTAAGTCGGGCTATTTTTATACTTTACATTTTAAAGATAAGCGCTATAATAATAAAAAGTACTTAAAACATAATAAAAGCTAAGTCTTAGGAAAAACAAATGAAAAATGAGCAATCAAACTCTACACCAGAAGTGCCAGAACAGTCAAACCCATGGCAAAGTCTTGCTCGCACAGCCGACCAAGACCGCGGTGCCATGATTATTGAAAACGAAGATGAAGATTACAAAAGAACCCGCACCCAGGATTACGAAGAATCAGAACAGGGGCAAAGTGAGCTAAAGATAGAAGCGGCTTTCGATAGAATAGCCGAAGATCTAGATGTGATGGTAGCAGAAGGTAAAATTAGTAGCGAAGCCAGGGATGAGTTATTAGAAAAATATATGAGCACTACAATAGATCTCATAGATGAATTCCGTGCCAATTATGAAACAGTCAAAAG
Organism: Candidatus Saccharimonadota bacterium; assembly: GCA_017421325.1. Classification (GTDB taxonomy): domain Bacteria; phylum Patescibacteriota; class Saccharimonadia; order Saccharimonadales; family Saccharimonadaceae; genus Nanosyncoccus. Next base: position 100,861 of record JAFOJO010000024.1, on the reverse strand, counting down.
GGGTGAATTGTTGAGTCGCTTAGCAAGAGACTTCCAAAAAATAGAGCAAAAAAAGGCTGCCCAGGAGAAAAATACCTCGTCTAACGAAAACGAGGTACCTGATAATGTTATCGCCGATGAGGAGCAGGCCTCGTCTTCGGTTCAATCTGATGACGGGGGGGTAGCCCAAGAGCCAAAGACAGCAGAAACGGACGAAAACGCCCAAAACAACGCTGTTGGGGGCAATGTTGAACCTAGCTACGAAGCAGAAGAGCTTCTGCGAAAAAAATCGGGAGAGCTCCTAAAATTGAATGCTACTGACCTTCTTTGTGAAGAGGCACAGAGACTTATCGACAATAATGGTAAATTAGAGGATAAAAAAATCGCCAAAAAAGCCGTTAGTAAAGATAAAGATGAATTTGATGCGCAAATTGCTGCGCTAGAACAGGAATTAGTGGAGTGTGGTTGGCAAGAAGGTCCAGAGCTTGATACCATATCAGAGCCGGAGTTATCTTCTGTGGGAAACAGCCTGGAGCAAATTCGCAATTATATCATAAAGAATAAGATTGGCGGGGCATGGGGAAGCGCTATTTTATTGGATACGACACCACTAAACGATACCATTAAAGCCCGTAATTCTGCTTGGTGGAGATCGCTAAGTGAACCCCAAAGAGACGAAGTTATTAAATATCTGAAAGATACCGAGAAAATAGCTGGCCTAGCTTATGGTAATGTTGTAAGGGAATGGCTAACGAAAAACGGTTGGCTAGCAGAGAGTCAGGCTCCCGCTGCTGCAGCATAACTTTTATAAAAAACCATCTCGTGGTATAATTAGCGTAAGGAGATTTTTGTGAAGAAAACCAAGAAAGAATACAAGGAACGCCCTTGGCTAGAGTTCTATAAGGAAGAAAACATTCCTAGTAACATAGAATACCCAGATTGTTCGATGGTAGATATGGTTATCCAGTCTGCCGAAAAATGGCCAGACAACGTAGCCTACACCTATTATGGCCATAGAGTTACTTACAAAAATTTCGTCAAAAAAATTGAAAAAGCCGCCCGTGCCCTCAAAAACTACGGTGTTAAAGAGGGTGATCGTGTCACTATTTGTATGCCCAATACCCCAGAGGGCATTACTATGGTGTATGCCGTAAATATGGTGGGCGCTGTTTGCAATATGGTGCACCCCCTCTCTTCAGAGAAAGAATTAGAGTATTACATCAAGGTTGCCGACTCTAAATACGTGCTTGTAATAGACGCAGTTTTTGATAAAATCTATAAACTTCGCGACACAGCTCAGCTGGAGCGCATTATTGTGGTGCGCCCCTCTGCTGGCCTTGGTTTTCTTAAGAAAAAGCTTTATAATACCTTACATATCAAGAAGGTGCGCTTACCATCCAACGACAATCGTGTGGTACTCTGGGAAGATTTTATCGCCAACTCCTACTTTTACCAAGGAAACTATCACGAAGAGCGTGGCGGTAACGACCTTGCGGCTATTATGTATTCTGGTGGTACTACCGGCGCCCCAAAAGCCGTGATGCTTTCAAATCTCAATATTAATGCCGAATCTATTTGTGATGCTACAATGATCCGCCAAATCGTTCCCGGGGCTAGCGTACTTTCCATCTTGCCAATTTTCCACTGTTTCGGCTTAGGTATTTGTATTCATACCCCTCTCTGTAGAGGCATGAATTGCATCTTGATCCCAGCCTTTTCGCATAAACAATTCGCTGAGATCATCAAGAAAAACGAACCAAACTTTATTGTGGGCGTGCCCACTCTGTTTGAAGCGCTCATAAATACTAAATTAAAGAACAATGATCTCGCATCTGTTACTGCCGTAATTTGCGGTGGCGATGCCTTAAATCAGACTCTGCGCGATAAAGTTAACGAATTCCTGAAGAGCCATGGTTCTAATGCCAAAATCCGCGTAGGCTACGGTCTTACCGAGGGCTCTGGTGCTGTTTGCTTGTCGCCGGAAAATACTTTTGCCGATGGCATCATTGGTGTACCTTTTCCAGATATAGGCTTCAAGATCATTAAAAATGACACCTTCAAGGAACTTCCGGTTGGCGAAGAGGGTGAAATTTGCATTAGTGGCCCTCTAGTAATGATGGGTTACCTCGGCGATGATGCTGAAACAGCTCAAACTATTCGTTTGCATGATGACGGCAAAGTTTGGCTCCACACTGGCGACATTGGTTACCTTGGCGCGGATAGTCTCATTTATTTTGCTCAACGCTTAAAGCGCATTATTATATCTTCCGGTTACAATATCTATCCAACTCACCTAGAGTCTATCATCAACTCCCACGAAGGGGTACTTACCTCTACCGTTATCGGTATAGATCACCATTATAAAGGTCAGGTGCCTAAAGCCTTCATTGTGTTAAAACCTGGCTACAAGGCGGGAAAGAAGATAGAGCGAGAAATCCGTGCCCTGTTAGAGCGCAATGTTCCAATCTATGCCCTCCCAGTAGCTTACGAATTTCGTGATAAACTACCTCAAACTAAAGTTGGTAAGGTCGCATTCAAAAAACTAGAAGAAGAGGAAAAGGCTAAGAAATAAGTATGCTCTGGAAAATCCTCGCAGTATTGCTTATTTCCATGGTGCCACTAGTGGAACTTCGCGGCGCTATCCCGGTAGCCGTAGGTATGGACCTAGGCTTACCAGAGTGGTTGGTCTTAATCGTAGCTATCATTGGTAATACTATCCCGGTGCCAATTATCTATTTCTTTGCACGAAAGTTTCTGGAATGGGGCGCTAAACGTAAATGGAAACCACTTAAGCAATTCTGTGGTTTTTGTCTCAAAAAAGGCGAAAAAGCAGGGAATAAGTTACTCAAGAAAACAGGAGATTACGGTGCTTATTTTGCGCTTTTCCTATTTGTGGCTATACCTATTCCTGGCACCGGCGCTTGGACTGGTACTCTTGCGGCAAGTATTCTCAACCTAGATTTTAAGAAGACTATGATCGCTATTATCTCTGGCGTATTGGTGGCTGGTTTAATTATGCTTGCCGTTTCTCTTGGATTGTTTAAAGTCATTTTTGGTGGCTAATTTTTAGTTTGGCTTAAGTTTCGCCTGTTATTGTGAGACCGTAAACGGGAGAAGCGTATGCGCTATAGTAAACAGAGAAAGGAACAGTGTTATTTTAATTATTCTATATGAAAATATGATACCAACAAAAATGGACACATAAGGGGGGGTTATGTGTCCATTTTGGCTCCCCGATGTGACAGATTTTAGAATAGCTTGTTACAAGTACGACCAAGTCTATGGCGATCTTCTCGCAGAGTTTATTCGCCAAAATCTACCAGATTAACATGTATCTTTTGTCTGCATAATACATTTTTGTGCTAATTTTTTACAAAATATGATAGAATAAATTATAAATTATGGTAATGCTTTTAACATAAACTAACTGAAACGGACAAAAAATGAGAGAAGATTTTCCAAGAGAAAATAATACCAATATACAAAATGAATCTGAATCTGGACGTGATAGCTCAGAATATAAAAATGGAGCTGAAGTTTTAGCTAGTATGCCTTCGTTTGAAGATCACCAAAAAGCTCTACAAGACCAAAACGCAGATAAGCCAAACGAGAGTAAGGGCTTTAAAGATTTTGAAAAAAACCATCCTGAGCTAGCAGCTGAAATGCGACAATATAATGTTCCACTCAACGAACATGATTTTAAGGCCCAAGGCTACGGCTTTTATAGGGATAGTGAAACTGGACAACCGCACGTTAAAGTAGCAACAGAAGAATATAAAAATTGGCAGAGTCAACACGAAGAAGAAGCTCCATCGTGGCTAAAAAGATTCGAAAATATGCGGGAACGGACGAATAGACTAAAGGAAGAAGAGCTTAGAAAAAATGTAGAATCATGGACTCAGGGTAATGCAATAGAATCCGTTTATACAAATTTATTCGGAACAGGGCTCTACGGCAATAAAGCAGAAAAACTCAGAGAAGAAGTCCCAGAGATAACATTAAAAGCTTTAGACATACGTAGTAAAAGTATAGAAAAGCCATCTTTTGCGACTAGAACTTATGAGTTAGCCTTTCAGGACGCCTTTGCTAATAGCCAAACTACTGTGTCTGAAGATGAAATTGTCAAATTATCGTGTGGACGTCTCAATAGCGAGGATAATTTCAGTATAAAAAATACAGTACTTGGTCGTCGGGGTCCGAAGAGTGGAAATTATGTATATGAAGTACCAGAAACTCCCAAGGTAGTACAGGAAATCCTGCAAAACAACCAAGAGAGTTTTTTGAGAGAACATATAGTAACCGGATCTAATAAGCTAACACCTGAGAACATAGCGGATGCGAAAAAGAAAGCCGCCATAAGCTCAATAAATTCTGGACTATTTATGCAAGACGCTATCAGTAAAAATCCAGAACATGTCGATGAGGTTTTATCTAGTATCGGTATTGACAAAGGACAAAATAAAATCGTTTTTTCTGCAATAAATGGCTGTGGTAAAATTGAAGAATCTAATGCCAGAGAGTCTTTTGCTAGTTACTTTGATTTAAATAACAGAGTTGCCGACGTATTGAGTACGGAAGAGGGAAAACTTTATTTTGGAGTTGATAAGAAAGGTAGATTGTGTAGAAAACTAGACGGTTTCAATATGATGGATCCGTTGCCTAGCGAGATCACTGTGGCAGGATTGGCAAGAGTAGAAAAAGCCTCAAATGACCTAGTAGATGCAATATCTAATGACGGTAGATACCACGACATTATCAGCGACCCGGAAAGATTACGTAGGGAATTAGAAAGCGATGTCATCTCACAACTCGAAGAAGACGATGTCGACCTTTTTGACTTTGATTACTATCTAGATAAAACTTATACCGATTACCATGAAGACTCCGAATTAAGAAATTATATAGGGCGTGCAATACAAAATAATGATTTGGGCTATCTCGTAGGCAAAAGTAATCTACTTGAAAAGCTAGGCGTGGCAAATGTCAAAATCGACATAGACTTAAAGGACGCTATCGTAGAAGGTCTAAAATGGCGACTCGAAGAAGGCGCTGATGAAGAGACTGTCTGGAATTATTACGGAAGCAAGCGTTATCCTGAAAAGGTCCCAATTTATCTAGCTGACGTCTTTCAGTCTGACGATTTCTTGCGCAACCAAGAGAGGTTGGGCATAGACTTTGCAGATCCAGAAATTGCTTAAATAGCATTTAATGGATTTATAAAAACTCTAGAAACTAGAAATGGCGAAAAATCTGATCAAGCAAACTGGTACTATGAGAACATTTTTGCAAACGACCCAAGTAACTTTTTGACTATGTTGAAAGGTTTTAGGGAGAGTGAACTATGCGGCAGGGGAACAAAAGCAAAAATTACAAGATTCTTGAATGACAACGAAGCTCTAACTCTTTATACTGAGTTACAAAAACGAAATGACGCCAAGAATAATGAGCACCGCGTCGTTAAGACATCAGTTCTGCGCAAAGCTGAGCCTAGTGATATACGTAAATTAATTCGAACTCGCCAAGAAGAGCTTATTGCAAAAATTGAAGATTCCGGAGCAGAAAAGATTCACACCTTTGACGAAACTTCTTCTAGAGAAAATCTTGAAGGAGCGGATGAATACCGAAGTCAAAGAAAAGCAGATTACGACCGAACTCCTATTGATTTTGGTTTGGAAAAAATTAACGCAGTCAAGAAATACTATGATTTTCTAGATATGAATGTTCCCGATAGCAATCCGCAGTTCTTTGTAGATACATTTCCTAACGAAGGGCAAACAGAGAATAATTCTGGCGGCAAATTTAGTTATGTGAAACTAGACAGTACTAGGTCTTATATAGGGTTTAAATTTGAATATGAAGGTAAGTTATGCGCAGTAGCTGAAAGTTTCGGTGATCCTGCAGGTATGTACTTATATTGTGGCGAATTGGACTCTGATTATAAAAAAATGTTTGATTTATCTAAACTTGAAGCAGAAAAAGATCCGAATGTGGCAGTAGTAGATCATCTGGATAAGGATAATTTTGATGATGATTTAGATATGTCATACAAAAAAGCATTTATGTTCTTTAGGACGGGTGATAAAAGATCGGTTCTATATCAAACATTTGGCGGAAAAACAAAATGGGAGTCTCATCAAGATTCGGAATTTCCTGCCTGGCCACTTGGAATTATGAACGATTATAAAGAGCACGCGGAAGATATAAGAAGGTACAGAGAGTGGCAAGCAACGTAAGTTAGCAAAGTCTTACCTAATTTATGTGCTTTTAAGGTTGAGTATTAGTTGTTTGATTTTGCTATAAATTCATCAATATCAGACTTACGATAGCGACGTACTTTTTTACGCCAATACGGGTGGATTGCTGTGGATAAATATGACGAATTAGTTAAAAAAACGGAAAAGCGAATGGGCGAGATTGACAATGAGCTTATCGCGCTTGAACAGGATTTTAAAGGCTCAGAAATAACCGCCATACATCTGTTAAAGCTTGCGAGTAACGCAACAACCCTATTTAAAAGTTCTAAACCAGCCATTAAAAACCAAATTTTGCGTTTATCGGTTTCGAACTTGAAAATCAACCAAAAAAAGCTCCAGTTTGAGCTTTTAGAGTCTTTCAAATATCTTTGTTCTACCCCTGTTAAAATGAGCGCTTCGAACGCTGCTATTACTACTGTACAAAACAAAATTGGACGCACAAGGGGGGTTGTACGCCCAACTTGGCTCCCCCGGCCAGACTCGAACTGGCAACCTCGAAGTTAACAGCTTCTTGCTCCACCATTGAGCTACAGGGGAATATCCCCATTATAGCATATTTTTGCAAAATGTGGTAAAATTAAAAGAGTTATTTCATTTTTTTGTATCAATAAAACAGAAAGGAGAGTTATGGAAGAAAAAACGATTCAAATTGCTGGTTCTATCACTGTAGATGAGCTAAGTAAAGCTCTTGGCCTTTCTGTGACCGAATTAATTGGTACGCTATTTAAAAATGGCATTGTGGCCACCATCAACCAACGCCTAGACTACGAAACCGCCTCTATTATTATAGATGAGTTAGGCCTTAAAAACGTCAAACTAGAGCGTAAAAACACCTCCACCAAGACCTCCGATTTTCGTAGGGAATTATCAGATAAGGCCGTCACTCGCCCCCCAGTAGTAGCGGTAATGGGTCACGTAGATCACGGTAAAACCACCCTTCTAGATACACTTCTCAATAAAAAGACTGTCGAAGGTGAAGCTGGTGGCATCACTCAGCATATCTCCGCTTACCAGCTAAAACACGATGATCGGCTAATTACCTTTCTAGATACTCCTGGCCACGAGGCTTTTGCCGCTATTCGTCAGCACGGTGCTATGCTCACTGATATCGTGGTAATTGTGGTGGCAGCAGACGACGGCGTCAAGCCACAAACCGTAGAGGCCATTAACTTTGCTAAATCCGCCAATGCTAAAATTATCGTAGCTATCAACAAGATAGACCGCGAAGGAGCAGATATTCCGCGTACTATGGCCGACCTCAGCCAACATGGTCTTCAGCCCGAGGAATGGGGTGGCGATATCGTGATGGTGCCAATTTCTGCCAAGAAAAATCAAAACTTGGAAAAACTCCTTGATATGATTCTCCTTACCGCCGACATTGAAGAGCTTAAGGCCGATGTGGATATTCCGGCTGAGGGTCTAGTCATAGAATCCCACATGGAAACCGGTAAAGGTTCAGTAGTCAATCTTCTTGTTACCGGTGGGGAATTAAAGACTGGTGAATTCATTGTAGCCGGCTCTACTTATGGCAAAGTTCGCACTATGCTAGATTGGAAGGGTAAACCCAAGGGCAAAGCCACCCCGTCTACCCCAGTTACTATCACCGGATTCAAAGAATTGCCCAACTTCGGCGACCGTTTCATAGAGGTTAAAGACGAAAAAACCGCCCGCAAAATGGCCCTTCTTAATGCACAGAATATAGCTAACGAGTCCGCCAGTGCCAATGTCACCAGCTCCGACCTTCTTCGCATGATGAACGTGGCTGATAATTCTAAAACCTTCAACGTGATTATAAAGGGCGACGTACTTGGTTCTGTTACCTCCGTAGTAGACAGTCTAAAAATGATCGATACGAAGGGTGAAATCACACTTAATATCGTTTCCACCGGCGTGGGTGATATTAATGAAAACGATGTCTATATGGCTGCCGGCGGCAATACCGTAGTTTACGGCTTCAATGTCTCTGTGCCCATCAATATTTCCAAAATGGCCGCTCGCGACGGTGTGCCTATTCGCACTTATCGTGTAATCTATGAACTTCTAGACGACGCCAAACACGAGATGGAAAACTTACTAGATGCTGAAATTATCGAAGAAGACAAAGGCGAGATGAAAGTTCTCGGCGTATTTCGTACTGAAAAAACTAGCATTATTGCTGGCGGGGAAGTACTAAAAGGCGATGCTAAGCCTGGTTTTCTTGCTCGCATAGTCCGTAATAAAGAATTCCTTGGCGAAGCCGAAGTTACCTCAGTGCAAAAAGAAAAAATCGACGTAAAAGAGCTTACTGCCGGTGAAACTGGCGGCCTGGCCCTTAAAACTGTCTCTAAAATCGACCTCCAAATTGGCGATCGTCTTAAATTCTTTATCCGCGAATCTAAAAAACGCACCCTTTAATATACTTATAAAACACCTCATTTTGAAAAAGCCTTATTATGACCCCTCCTCAAATAATTAGGGGGTTTAGTCTAAAATGTCAAAAAAACAGATGAAAAACAGTTAAAACCGAAAAATTGTCAAAAAAACTATTGCGCTAATGCTTTTTACGTGATATATTAGATAAATGTCCAAAAAATTTTATACATCTGGGCGCTTAAAACGCCCGTATTTCAAAAACCCCCAAAAAAAGGAATCCTTATTTATACTCTTTAATTTAATTATTTTAGTGTCCACGATTGTGGTTGCAGCCATAGATATCAAATATGGCACCAGCGGCGGCCAAGACGGGGCCAGCGTTAGCGGTTGGGATTTTCTTAGACCGTTTACCATAGATAGTAATATTCTTATGGCTATCGCTGCGGCTATTGCCCTTATTAAGACTTTGCGACACAGCATAGTTACCGCTCGTAAGAACAACGCTTCATTTATGAGGCCGTTTGGAACTAAATTTACTAATTTCTATTTCCTATCCGTTGTTTCTATCGATTTGACCTTCGTTGTTGTTGCGCTTTTTCTTGCACCACTTCGTTTAATGCACGGTCAAAACGGCGCCAGTATGTTTATGGGGGATATGTTCTTCTTCCACCTGATAAATCCAATTGCCGCCACCTGTGCGCTATTCCTATTTAACGGCGCCGCGGTAAATAGATTAAGTGAGCTCCTCTGCTATCTACCAATGGCTATCTATTCCACGGTCTATGGCGTACACGTTCTCTTTATCGGTGATTGGGAAGATTTTTATAATTTTACTTTTGACGGCGATCCTTTTCTTTCCACCATATCCGTTTTCGCGAATATACTCATCATTCATTATATAACTAGGACCCTTGCCCGCTTCTACGGCAGAAGAATGGTCGATAACACTAGCCACCCTTATCAAGATCTCAAGTACAAACAACCCCGTTAATCCTGTAATAAACGGTCTCGAAAAATAAGCATAAATGTAGTACAATACAAATAGCATGGAATTTAATGAACAATTTCTACAAGAGATGGGTCTTTCAGCTATGCCGGAAGACGAAAAACGACGCTTTCTAGATTATATCCAAGAAGAGTTAGAGGTCCGCATTGGCGAACGCATCGCTAGGGGTCTTACCGAAGTTCAGCTCAACCAGTTTGACATGATTACCGACCAAGCTGAAGCTATCAAATGGCTAGAAGTTAACCGTCCAGATTATCGCGAAATTGTCGCTCGCACTATCAACGAAATGAAAGAAGAGATCCGCGCCAACCGATCCCGCCTCATCGGCGCTTAGGAATTGGTTATTTCTTATATCCGTTAATAAAACTTTTCGCATCCATCGGCTTTTTACCATCTGGCTGCAAGTTGTCTATGCTTAAAATTTGGCCGTCGGCACACCTTAGCGGCAAAACCGCCGTCTCACCCGCCTTTAGTCTATGTGCGGCTAAAATCGCACAATTTTTGCCGTAAAACGCATATTTTGCCTTGGGGAACCCCTGAAACGCCACAATTTTTCTAAAAATTTCTTCCGCGCTCTCTGTTTCAGGATGTAAAACTCCCATAGATTTATCAAATTTCCCACAAAATGTTGCTTTTGCTTCATCCTGCGGAGCAGGGGTGGGTAAATTGTCTATATTTTCACATATCCACTCCGCCCCAGCCCTAGCCAGTTCTCTATAAATCACCGCTTTATCTAGGGGCAAATCTTTCAAAGTGGTCTGATAATATACCGGTCCGGCATCCATCGCCTTTGTTAGCTTCATAATAGATACGGAAAAGCCATTATCTCCCGCCAGTATCGCACTCTCTATCGGTGAAGCACCCCTGTATAAAGGTAGCAGGGAAGGGTGAATATTTAAAATCCCCTCTGGTTCAAATAATTCTAATATCTCAGATTTGACCAACACCCCAAAAGACGCAAGTACCCCGTGCACCTCTGGCATTTCGCGCTTTATCTCGCAAACTTTAACTAAATCCTCCTTCGTACGCGCATGAAATACTACCTCAAAATGCTTTTCTAGTACTTCTAATGCCGCTTCTGCCAGCGGTCCATTGCCTAAAAAGATTATCTTATTCATCAGGGAACAGCTTTTTATTGTTAGCGATTTTCTTATCGTAATCCACCGGCTTCAGATCACCCTTGTCGTCCATTTCGTAAAACGCATCTTTCACCCCCTTGATATGGTCTATAAACAGCACTCCATCTAGATGGTCTATCTCGTGAAGAAGCGTCCGCGCCAGCTCATCTGTGGCTTTAATACGCACCTCTGTACCATCTTCCAGCTTTGCTTTCACGCGCACCTTGCTCGCCCGCGGTACCTTCCCATAAATAAACGGCACCGACAGGCACCCCTCAAAATCAGTCTTTACCTTACCATCCGCCTTTATCACCTCTGGGTTAATCAGCGCCGTAAAAGTCGCCTTAGATTTATCCGCCATATCGTCACGCACTATAATAATACGCTTATTCGCGCCCATCTGTGGCGCCGCCATTGCCGCCGACAGCTCGTACGGGTGCTCTTTTTCCCAATCCAGGGAAAGTTTCCGCATGTTCTCAATAATCCCCAAAATTTCATCATCAATCTTGGTAACTTTTTCGGATTTTTCACGAAGCCTAGGATCTGGCGTGGTAATTATTTTCATAAGCCTATTATATCACAGAACGAATAATCCGCAAAATAACAGGGAAGAAAAAAGCCCTTGAAATCCACTTTTTGCTCGTGATATAATAAAGATGCTATAACTTAATCATTAAAAATCGTGCCTATTTTATAGGCGAAAACTACATATCTAATAATGGCATCGCAGGGAAGCCGTCAGATGTGTAGTGTTCGCACGATTACTTTGATTAGGTTATAGCACCCCTTGCGGTGCCATTTTTGTATGACTACCCCGTTTACAAGTGGCACCACATGGGGGTTAGTAAAGCTAATTATAAGTGAGGTAGAAGATGGGCCACAAAGTAAAACAATCATTAATGAGTAGTAGAGCAGATTTCTTCTACTATGCTTTCCGTAATGTATTGTTAGTTTCTGTTCCTCTTCTTGTTGTTTCTAGTGTTGTTTTATCTCATTTATCATCTCATAGTTCTGCATATAGTTCTAGTACAGACAGCGTTTCTTTATCTCTACCTACTTCATGTACTATTAGCGCTAATATACTTACTCCACATAATGCCACATTAGTTAATGGCCAATATGAAGGAAATATTGGTAATACTAGAATTAATGCTTACTGTAATGATAATAATGGCTATTTCATCTATGCTATAGGTAGTAGTAATGATACAGATGGTAATACGGATTTAGTTAGTAGTATTAATGATAACTATAATATTCATACTAATGTGTATGATAGTAGCACAATAACTGCCAATACCCCTTCATCCTGGGCTATGAAGTTAACTAGTAGTAATGGAACTTATGCTCCTACTGTAGTAGATGTATATAATAACTATAATCTCATACCTAGTACAGATACTATAGTGGCTTATAGAACATCCGGCACCAGCATGGATCTAAACACGGACTTAACTGGTTCATACTTTAATACCACCTACGAAATATACACTAATCCCATCCAACCAGCAGGAACTTATCTAGGTAAAGTTAAATATACCATGACTCACCCATATGATGCTAGCCAACTTACTACTATGGAAGAAGCCTTTGATATAGCCGGTAAAGACAAAGTACAAGTCACAGATCCTATCACAGGTGAAACTGGCAACTACTACAAAATGCAAGACATGAGTAGTAGAATATGCTCCTTAACCACTACTTATGAAACAGAAGAAAAACTAGTGGACATACGAGACAATAAACTATACTACGTCTCCAAACTAAAAGATGGGCACTGTTGGATGACACAAAATCTAGATCTAGATCTATCTTCTTCTATAGCTCTTACGTCAGAGGAAACAGACCTAAACGACAACTCACTTACTGGGGCCTATAACTTACACTACTCGTATGACCCGAATACCAGAATTATTACTTGGACTCCAGAGAATGTCACCAGAAATTACAACACTGGAACCGGTGCGGCGTGGGTAAATAACAATAATAAAGCTTATTCTATGGATGTAGGCGAATGGTATTGGGATGCAAACGACGATACGTCGGACTGCAACTATCTTATTGCTGCTTGTGAACATTTCTCACGAACTCCATACCACAATAATAGTACCCATGGCTCAACGGGCAATTACTACAACTGGTCTGCCGCCATTGCTAGCGACGATAGTAGTTCATTCATGTCTAATACCTATGTTAACATAACTAAAAATCCGCAAAACTCTATTTGTCCTAAAGGATGGAGATTGCCAGTAATTTCAAGTCAAGATGCTAATGAATTCACTAAACTTAATAATTTATACAATAGAGACAACATTGACTCCGACGTAGGTTGGATCGATGCGCCTTTATATTTTACGCGATCTGGAAATATAGACGGTGGGCCGCTCTATTTTGCTGGTTCTGGTGGTAGTAATTGGTCTAGCACCGTTTCTGACTATAGGAGCACATACTATTTATACTTTGGTAAGCACACGGTGGATTTAGCTGGTAGATATGGCAGCGGCAGAACTCACGGACGTTCTATCCGTTGTCTCGCCCGCTGACGAATTTACCAATTTAGGTTACGAGTAAACTACCCACATTTTCGCCAAAGGTATGCACTCCTATTCCGCCTAGGCTTAAAATAACCGCAAGTACCATCTTAATTCTTTAGAGGTAAAACTTCTTACGCTCCCAATTTCCCAAGTAAGGGGTTGACTTTTCAAATTCAATCTGCCTATACTATGGGCGGGTTGGCTTCGGGGGTTTAGTGGGCACAAAAATTCACAAGCCCTGAAAAGAGTTTGCGGTTGTGTGAGGGCTCACTAAACGGCTATTCTAGGTGTGCCAAAGTTGCCCTAGGAAGGTTAAAATGTTTCAAATCGCTTTGATCATTGTCAACCGGAACAAAGACGACAAACCGAAGAAAAAGATTAGGCTACTAGCCTAATCTAACAACCCATTCGAGGGAGTTTTCCTAGAGAACTTCCTCTTTATGTTTACATTATATCACATTTAGCGCTAAAGCCAAAAATTACTGTTTAGGCGGAAAGACAATAATCACAATAGCCCCACCGGGTCGAAAGTCACACGAAAATTCGGGCCTAAATCTTTACACGCCTCTATCAATACTTTACGAGATTTAGTCCGCACGATAATCTGCCAGGTATATCCCCTACTAGTATGCTCGTGAAACGCCGGCATTGGCGGGGAAACTAACAGTCGTTTATCTCGGGCGAGACTTGCCACTGCCGTGCGTACTTTTTTCAGCACAATCGCCTCTGTTTTCATGGCGATTTCTAGCTTCGCTACAAACATAAACGGCGGAAACCCAGCCTGGTGCCGCTTTTTCACTGTATATTCGTAAAACCCAAAATAGTCAGACTCTACTGCCATATTTATCACAGGGCTTTCCGGCCGAAATGTCTGTATAAACGCCTCTGCTTTGTCGCTATGCCCCCGCCCTACCCGGCCTATCACCTGGGTAATCAGCTGAAAAGTCCTTTCCTCTGCCATAAAATCCGGTAAATTTAGCCCTGCATCAGCCTGTGCCACCCCCACCGTAGCTAATCTAGGTAAATCTAGCCCCTTCGCTAAGGTCTGCGTGCCAACCAGTATATCCACCTCACCACCTCTTACTTCTGAATACACCACATCTAGCCCCTCGCCTTTTTTGTTGTCTGCGTCAAATCGCTTTACCTGTGCACCAGGGAAGAGCTTTTTTAATTCACTCTCTAATAGCTTCGTGCCAAACCCCTTGTGTATTAATTCTGGCGCACCACACTTAGGGCAATTTAGCGGTACTCGCTCCTTGTGTCCGCAAGTATGACATACCAGCTCATAGGTATCGGCATGTAGTGTCAGGGGTAGATAGCAGTTTGGGCAAATCATCTCCTCGCCGCAACTTTCGCAAATCGTGAGCGGCGCAGACCCCCTACGATTATGGAAAATTAGCGTCTGTTGCCCCTGTTCTAAGTTGTTTTTGATCGCCGCAAGCAGGGAATTAGAAAAATACCGGTTTTTACTAAAATTATCTCTGTTTTTTAGGTCTATAATCTTAATTTCTGGCTTTACTGCGGTAGTTTTGGCCTTTTCTTTTAGTATCACTAGAGCACCTTTTTTCTCCGCCAAGTAATAATCTTCCACTGTAGGAGTAGCTGAACCCAAAATCAGGTTAATTCCTAGCTTCCCGGCCATGTAGCTTGCTACTCTTATCGCCGAATATTTTGGTGCATTCTCTTGATGGTAAGTGCCCTCATGTGCCTCATCTATAATAATTAGCCCCAGGTTTTTTAAAGGCGCAAACAGGGCAGATCTTGGTCCTATTATTATCTTAGTTTCATCTGTTTCTAGGAGGGAATTAAAGATCAAATGTCGCTCGGCCTCTGTCTGTCGGGAATGGATTAATACCACCTTGTCGCCAAAATATTTCTCAAAAACCCGAACAAGTTGCCCCGTTAAAGCTATTTCCGGCACCAAAAGTATAGTAGATTTTTGCGCTAAAAGGGCATTTTTAGCCATTTTGAGGTATATATTAGTTTTACCGCTTCCGGTCACGCCATGCAGTAGTTTCGTGGCTCCTGTGGCCTTTTTTAGGGCTTCTAGCGCATTTTTTTGAGCCTGGTTAAGCGGGATTTCCGCATTAGCAGCGGCCTGTTCGGTTTTTGCTATGTTCCCGAACATTTGTTCGGTTTTTCGCCGCCTCTTATCTACTCCATTTGGCAGTATTAGTCCCAGAGTGCTAGCTAGCGGCACTTGGTAATATTCTGCTACGAACTTTGCCGTAGCAATTAAATGTGCCGGCAGCGGCGTTGAATACAAAACTTGCAAAATCTTTTTGGTGGCAAAATCTGGTTGCGCAACTTTTTTACTAACTACGCCTACTGCCTTGCTTCGTCCTAGCGGCACTATCACAATCTGCCCGGGCGCTAAGGCTTCGTCAGACATATACGTCAGCACCTCCCCCTTACCAAACACCTTCCCAGGTATCACCTCATAGAACATATATATAATTATAGCATCAGACACGACTAGAATAATACCTTTCGGGGCATTTCGGAGCGCGGCAGCGCGAGAATTAGTGCCGGCCGCCCGTGGCGACGGGCCGGACGGACACGACCCCGAAAGGTGTTATTTAGTCGTGAACGGCTGTTGTATTTTTTACACACCTTGTGCTATAATAGTGGAAGATTAAGCGAGGTAATATGCTAGATATATTTGTCACTTCTCGAGTGCGCCGCAAAATTATCGTGGTTTTTGCCAAATATCCAGACTTTAAAACCCATGTGCGCGGCTTAGCTAAATTAATTAAAGAAGACCCTGGCAACATCCAAAGGGAATTAAACCGCATGGCCGAGGGCAAGTTTCTTATTGTTACTAAGAAGGGCAAAACTAAAATTTACCAGACCAACAAGCAATTCCCAATCTTAAAAGAGCTCCAAAGCATCGTCATCAAAAGCCAAAAGGGCAGCAAACCTAGTAAAACCATAGGCTAAAATGAGTAAATTATTTGAACGCTTATTAGAAGCGCGTGGGCTAGATCGCAGTTTTTTAGCCCCTAGATACGAAAATCTTACTGACCCATTCGTTTTGCCGGATTTAGATAAGGCGGCAGACAGAATTAATCAAGCTATAGCAGAGAACGAGAAGATTCTAATCTATGGCGACTACGATGTGGACGGCGTCACCGCTAGTACCGTAATGGCGGATGCGCTTACCCTGGCCGGCGCCAATCCTGAAAATATAGATATTATGTTGCCAGACCGTTTTGCGGATGGTTACGGTATGAGTCCGCGCCTAATTACTCGCGCCAAAAAACAGGGAGTTACCTTGGTGATTACGGTAGACTGTGGCTCGAAAAATCACGCCATTATAGATGAACTAAATACCTTAAAAATTGACACCATCGTTACAGACCACCACGAATGTAGCACAGATTTGCCAAATGCTCTCGCGGTGGTTAATCCCAAACGTCCAGATTTTGTAGAAGAAAAACCAAATCTTAAAAACCTCGCCGGTGTAGGGGTAGCCTTTAAACTCGCCCAAGGCTTAGTAAGGAAAGGGATAATCCCTAGCGGCCAAGAAAAATGGCTGCTAGACTTGGTGCTCATCGGCACTATCTGTGACAATATGCTCCTCACCGGTGAAAACCGTATTCTCGGCTATTACGGAGTAAAAGTGCTAGCCAAAACTCGCCGCGCCGGGCTGAAGGAACTAATGAATAGAGCTAGGGTAAAAACTCTTACCGCCGAAAGCATCGGCTTTCAGATTGGCCCACGGTTAAACGCCGCCGGCCGGCTAAAATCCGCTCACCTTTCGCTAGATTTGCTCCGCGCCACCTCTCCTACTGATGCTGCCACCCTGGCCGAACGGCTAGAAGAGCTCAATAAAAAACGCAAAGCAGAACAGCAAGCCGCCATCAAAGAGATTTCCACTCGGGGCATTTCAGATGACCCAGTAATTATAGAAACTGGTGTCTGGCACGAGGGAATTTTGGGCATCATCGCTGGCCGCCTAGTAGAAGATTATCACCGCCCAGCCTTTGTATTATCAGAGGTAGGGAACGGTATTTTTAAAGGTTCCGGACGTAGCTTCGGTGATTTTAGCCTAGCCGCCGCACTAGATTTTGCTAAAGATTCCATTATCGGCGGCGGTGGCCATGCTGGCGCCGCTGGTGTGCGGGTGGATGGCAAACAACTCTATAGTTTCCGTGAGAAAATCAACGAGTATTATAAAAGTCTACATCTCACCGGCCAGGAAGATTGCCTTAAAAATCATGCTGATTTAGATGTCTCTAGCCTGGCCGATTTATCTCTAGGATTCCTGGACGAGCTAAAATCTTTAGAACCTTTTGGCGCAGGGAACGAAGAGCCAATTTTCCGCTTGCCAGAAGTAGATATCGCTAATGTCTCTCATATGGGTACAGATCAAAATCATCTCCGCTTAGATATTAGAGATAAAAAAGGCAACAATCTTAAACTCGTCGCCTTTTATGCTCCCGAAGAATGGCTAGCGCTCACTCCAGAAGATAAGATAGCACCACTGATTAAACTAATGGAGAATGATTTCAACGGTGTAAAATCTGCCGAGGCTCGCATTGTAGACATAGAGATAATTTCGTGATACAATCAAAGCATAAAAGAGAAGCCTTCTAGGACGACTTCTCTAAGTTTTGGGTTGTCTAGTTAGCTTTGTAGCTAGCTAGATTTTTTACTTCGGCGTTTCCGTCCGGAAAAGATGATACATAGCAGATTAATCTGTATGGTCATTTAATCATCTCCCTTCTAGGATCCTAGTCTGCCTAGAATAACCGTTTAATGGACCCTCACACAACCACAAACTCTTTTTAGGGCTTGTGAATCTCGCGTCCACTAAACTCCGGAGCCAACCCGCCTATAGTATATGCACACTCTATTTATAATTTCAACCCCCACCCGCACAAAAATATTTTGCTGCGCGAACAATAATTTTATCACAAACCGTCTAGGCTTAAAATTCATCCCGCTCTGCTTATTCTAAGCGGTAGTAAAATGTATAAAATTTTGATTTTTTCGATTTTTCACCCGCGCTAAAATTCCCCAAGCAGAATGTGTTATAATTAACCTATGAAAAAAGTAATCTTAAAATGTAAGCTCACCAGCCGTGATAAGTTTGAAGAAAAGCTTTCTGATATTGATTTAGATTTTTCGAGTATCTATTGGCAGCACGATCGTGTCTATGTGCCGCGTGGCTACAAACGGGGAATGAATTTACCGCGCCTAGTAATGCGCACCGAAATGAAAGCAGTAGACAAACCGCCCAAATATTCGCTCATTCTGCGCCGTCATATCGAAGATTCTGGCGTAGATGTGGTAGAGGAAACGCCTATCAAGGATTACGAAAATACCGTAAATATCATCTTGCAGCTGGGCTTCAAACCAGCCGGCGAAGTCTCCCGTCGTCGCCAAGAGCTGAAAATGGGTGAAGGCACCTATATTTACTTAGATAAAATAGACGGCAAAAATGGCTACTACGCCAAAATAGAATCCAATCTTGCTGCCAACGACTCTGTCGCCGCCGCAAAATCAGATTTACAAAAAACCTTCGAAACCCTCGGCGAATCCAATTTTGTAGAAACTGCGTATTTTGAATTACAAAAATAATCTACTAATTAATCCTAACAGGATTAATTAGACATAATCAAAAATCGAAACAGGATTGACTTCCGTTTCGATTTTCTAGCTAGCCTCTTTTGCTGGACTTTTCTACCTCCGGAGAAAAGTCCAAAGCGTCAGCGCTATCCTCTCGGCGGTTCACCATCTGGCTCGCCCAGCAATTTTTTGGACTTTATTTCGTACCGCTTACCATTTACCGGCGATACATAATAATCTTCATTCAATAAATTCACGAACATTGTGAGGTCTTTATCGTCCATGATGATGATCGAACCATCATCATCTGTCATTAGTTCTAGCTGCATCTCATCTGCATAATCTAGCAGTTTATCTTGCGGCATTTCTTCGGCAATATCCATCGCCTGTACTTTTTTAAGAATAGGTTTCTTATCTGCCAAAAGGGAATCCAAAGTCAACCCCTCCGCAAAGGATAGCTTATACTTCTCGGTGAGTTCCTTTGCCTTCGCCTCAGCAATCACCTGAGATTTATAATCATATTGGAATAAATTTTCAAACTTAGCTTGGTTAAACACAATAATCGTGCCATCCACTATTGCTACTTGGTTATCTTCTGGCATTTTGAGAGCAATCTCGGCAGAGAACGGCTCAAAACTTTCACCATTAATTTCCCAGGACGTCGCACCCTTTAGTGCCGCCGAAGCTGGCAAAATCTTCGCAATATAGAAAGTTTTCATACCGTCTTCGCCCGGGTAAGTAAACTTTGCAATAATGCCCTTAACCTTCTTAAAATCGTACTCGTTTTCCGAGAAATAATCTATATCTTTATACTCATTTTCAATCAGGTGGATTAAAGTTTCAGCGCGGCCAACTTTTGAAAGGGAAGTACGATAAATCACCTTCTCCTCACCATCAGCCCGCTCGTATTCGCGGCATTCCAGACCCTTGTCTGCCTCCTCTATAATATAATGCACTGCCTCTTGCATAAACATCGACTTCACTGCGCCGGTCAGCTTGTCTGAATATTTTATCTTATACGGTGTGTAATTTTTGTTAAACAAAAACAGTTCCGCCGAAACATTGTTTTTTACTTCATCAATCTCGTTCGCCCAGAGAAAGACATCAAACGGTTCGGCCACATTACTTTCCTTTATAGGGTCGGTATTTTCCATGTATTATCTCCACTTATTTCCCCCAATTATATCATACAAACAAAAAACTAACCGCTAAAAGCGATTAGACCACAAAATACCCAACTACTTCAATTGTATCACATTTACGCTAAAAAGTCAAGCAAAACCGGCACCCACAGGGAAGCGCCAAATTATCTACAGAGAACTGTTCGGTTATTACACCACAAAAAACGAAAAACTTCAACTAGCTTTGTTCGGGAAATTAACAGGGAAGTTTTCCACAAATGCGAAAAACTCAGGGTGTGAAAAAATATAAAAAAAGTCCAAAAAAGCTCTTGCATTTTGTGAAAAAATATCATAAACTTAAATCAGCGAATAATTAAACAAAAACGCTAAACAAAAAGTCGTACATTAAAAAAGTTTGAGATCGATCATCTAGGAGCTCTGGCGCGCATCAATATTAGCGAGATGCGAAACCAAAATCGTGCGCTCTTTCCTTAAACACACCTCCCAATAAAACTCTATATGATCGTGAGATCGAAACACAATAAGTCTCTCAACGGCCACAATCTACTATGGCTTACTTCGCGTAAACCAATCAAATTGTGGTGGATATATTGTGAATCACTAAATAAAAATCATACAAAAACAAACCCGCCGCAGTTTCTAGTTGAACGATCTCAAACGTTGTATAATAAAGATATGGAGAAATTACATATCCCCGTATTATTATCTGAAGTTCTAGCTAGCCTAGATCCGCAGCCTGGCGAAACATATTTAGATCTTACCGCAGGTTATGGCGGCCACGCTAGCAAAATTTTGGATGTAACACAGAATTATAAAAACTCCGTCCTGGTAGACCGGGATAAATTTGCCGCCGATTACTTAGAGCGCAAATTTCCCCCCGATATTGCTATCATTAACGAAGATTTTTATAGTGCAGTGCTACAGCTTACTGAGTGTGGAAGAACTTTTGATATGATACTGGCGGATTTTGGAGTTTCTTCTCCGCAAATAGATATGGGTGAGCGTGGTTTTTCGTTTAAGCACGATGGCCCGTTGGATATGCGGATGGATCAAAGTCAGGTCCTCTCGGCGGATGATATCGTAAATCGCTACAGCGAAAGGGAACTAGCAGATATTTTCACTAGGTTTGGCGAAGAAAAGCCTGGCCGTGCAAGGTTGCTAGCCCGCGAAATTGTCCACCATCGCCCGATCAAGAGTACTAAAGAGCTTACTGATATTATTATCGGTAAATCTAGGTATTCTAAAACCCACCCCGCAGCCCGCGTCTTTCAGGCTATTCGTATCGCCGTCAACGACGAACTCGGCGAAATCGAAAAAACTTTGCCCCTGCTACCGAAATTACTAAATAAAGATGGTCGCGTCGGCATTATCACCTTTCATAGTCTAGAAGATCGGTTAGTGAAAGATTATTTCAAAGAAGTTTCCAGCTTTGGCGAAGAGTCCGAACTAAAAATCATCACCAAAAAACCTATCGTTGCGGAAAATCAAGAGCTAGTTATCAACCCGCGTGCGCGTAGTGCAAAATTACGAGTTGCAACGCGGAATTGATAAAAATAAAAACATAAAACAAAAGGAGGCAATATGCCAAAACAAATCGTAGTCGCGAACAAATCCCGCGCCCAAAAAGTTAAGGTACATTTCCGCTAGTCTCCCTTCCCGGGCAGAGCAAAATAAAAACTCTGCCCGGTATTCCGTGATTAGTGACATGGGCCGAGTGTGGTCCGCCAAATAGAGTTTTCACAGAGAGTGTGAAGTGTATGACCTTCCCGGGAACTCTTGCTAGGTTACTTATAGCTCTGCCTGGTAATCAGTTCCCGGACTAAGACAGAAACCAAATTAAAATAAATCAAAACAAAAACAAACATTAGCGAGGAAAAATGCAACAAACATATACTACTAGGCGAAATTCAGGAAACAGTTTTGCCCGTAATCATAATACCGTTCGCCATACCAAAAGGAGCCTAGGCTCAATCTCTCAAATTGTGATAGTTAGTATGCTTACCCTAATTTTCGGACTTATTTATGTGGCTGAAAGTACCAAGGCCACTAGTTTTGATTACGAAATTTCCAAAGTTGAAGATGAAATCACCGAAATGAACGCCAAAAAAGATGATCTCGCAGTAGAAAAAGCGCGTCTGAATTCTGTTGCTACGGCGAAAAACAGTACCGTTGCCGCGGCTATGGAAGACGCCACGGTTACGGGGTATGTCGCGGACTAATTACCAGCACCTGGTAACCAACCCGGCCGTTTCAATGCCTCGCCGGATTAGAATTTTGAAAAATATTGTTTTGATAGCCCTCGCCATTATTTTGGTGCGGCTATTTTTTATTCAGATTGTTGAGCATGATGCCTGGGTAGCCAAAGCAGATGAAGCTCACACCTTGCTAGAAACTATCGTGGCTAAGCGCGGTGAAATCTACATGATGGACGACGGCGAGCCAGTGCCAGTAGTATTAAATCAAACCACTTATCAAATCATTATAGACCCCGCCGTTACAGATAAAGAGGGAATTAAACACGCGCTAGAAACCTACGCCAAAGATTATACTGTGGTAGATTTAGATGAAGTTTATGACACCGAGGGGTTGCGCTATTCTATCGTAGCTAAAAATGTTCCACGGGATATGGCGAACAAAATCGCCGAAGAAAATATTGGTGCCGTTTGGTTTAAGAAGAACAATCAGCGCGTTTACCCAGAAGGTGAGATGGCATCGGGGTTGCTGGGCTTCGTTAATTCTGACGGTCTTGGCCAATATGGCGTGGAAGGTTCACTTAATGGCGAACTTTCTGGCAAGGATGGTCTGCTCAAGGCTACCGCCGACGTTAATAAAGTAGCCCTATCTATTGGCAAAGACAACGTTAAAATTCCGGCTGAGGATGGTAAAAATGTAGTATTATCCGTAGATCGCGGCTTGCAAAAGGGGGTAGAAGAAATTGCCATAGATGCCGTTAATTCTTCTGTTGCCACCAACGCATCCGTATTGGTTATGGATCCAAACACTAGCGAGGTGCTAGCAATGGCTAATTTACCAAACTATAACCCAGGCGATTATGGCAACGTTAAGGATGCTTCAGCCTACGTTAATTATGTTACCGAAGTTCCTTACGAGCCAGCCAGTATTTGCAAGAGTTTTACCTACTCTGCTGCACTCAATGAAGGTGCTATGACTGCCGATACTACTTATTTCAACGAAGGTTACGAAATTGTTGACGGCTGGAAAATCCAAAACGCTGAACAGCGCGCTTCAATTTACGGCACTATTTCTATGAAAACCGCCCTCTATTGGTCGCTTAATACCGGTTCAATCTATGCGCTTAAATTGCTCGGCGGTAATCCTGCTGCCATCACGCAGCAAGGTCGCGAAAAACTTTATAATTATTATTACGACAAATTCCGTCTTGGTCAGGCCACTGGCATTGAACTATTCGAAGCCGAAGGCTATATTCCGGACCCCAACGAAGGCTGGGGCCGCGACTCGGTTTATGCCAACATGACCTTTGGCCAGAACTTAGGCATCACTATGATTCAAACCGCTACCGCTTTTTCAGCCGTGATTAATGGCGGCATTTATCATACCCCCACCATCGTGAAAGGCACTCTGGAAGACGGAGAACTAAAAACGCAGTCTCAGGTTGAGGTTGTAGAAGATCAAATCCTTTCCCCCGAGACTAGTGCTTCTATGCGCGATATGTTAGTTAATAACCGTAACTACAAGGTGCGCGACGGCACCGATAAATACGGTTACGCTGTTGGCGGTAAATCTGGCACTGCGCAGGTAGTCCGCAACGGTGTTTACGACGATACTTATGCAGAATTAGTCGGCTCTTATATTGGCTTCATTGGCCCAGAAGGGGAGTTGCCAAAATACGTGATAATGGTTAAAATGTGGGGAGAGGGCCAAAGCGTCGGCAGTGGCGACGCAATGGATTTATTCGATAAACTCTCTAATTACGCAATTAATTATCTAAAGATACAACCGAAAGCATAATAATGGAAAATATCAACGACGAAGTATTTCATGGATTGCTCTTGGCCTTAGCTGGGTTCCTCTTTTCCATGTTTTTTACTCCCATTTACACTCATTTTGCCTATAAATATAAATTTTGGAAGAAACAAAAGCAAACTACGGTAGACGGTAAAGACTTGCCCATTATGACTAAGCTTCACGCCCATAAATTTAAGCGCGTTTTCCCCACCATGGCCGGGCTGGTGGGCGTGATTGCGGTTACCGCTACTACTTGGATTTTTAATCTGGATCGTGGCCAAACTTGGTTGCCACTCGTAGGCTTCCTTGGCGGCGCCTTTGTAGGTGCCATAGACGACGCTATCAATATTTTTGGTTCGGGCCGCGGTGCAGCGGGCCTACGTGGACCAGTCAAATTTTTCTTAATCTCGGCTGTAGGTCTAATCCTAGGCTGGTTCTTCGCCTTTAAACTTGGTTGGACGGATATTTTAGTGCCATTCGTAGGAGATTTTACTATTGGCGGCGTTTGGGTGATGCTGATTTTTGCTTTTGCCGTAGTTGCTACCTCTAATGCTGTCAATATTACGGATGGGCTAGATGGCCTTTCTGGTGGCTTAGCTATGATGGCTTACGGTGCATACGGCGTAATTGCTTTATTCCAGGGCAATCTTATGCTCTTCGGCTTCTGTCTCACTGTAGTCGGCTGGCTGTTATCCTATATCTGGTTTAATGTGCCGCCCGCTCGTTTTATGATGGGCGATACTGGTTCATTTGCCCTTGGTGCTGGCCTTGGCGTGGTCTCTATGATGACTAATTCGTTCTTGCTTCTACCTATAATTGGTCTGCCTTTCGTGGTAGAAACCAGCTCCAGTCTCATCCAATTAATTTCTAAAAAGTTCTTTCACAAAAAAGTCTTCATTTCTGCACCACTGCATCATCACTTAGAAGCCAAAGGTTGGGGCGAAGCCAAAATCGTAATGCGGTTTTGGATTGTGGCCGGCGTCTGCGCTATTTTGGGCATCTTTATTGCAGCTACCGGAGGCGCTATCTAATGCCCACCATCAGAAAGCATAAATCTGATCTTGTAATTTTATTCGCCACGCTAGGGTTAATGGCGCTCGGCCTCATTGTAATCTACGCCATCGGTCCGATGCGCGCCAATGTTTTAA
Organism: Candidatus Saccharimonadota bacterium; assembly: GCA_017421325.1. GTDB lineage: Bacteria > Patescibacteriota > Saccharimonadia > Saccharimonadales > Saccharimonadaceae > Nanosyncoccus. The sequence goes on along the minus strand of JAFOJO010000024.1, from coordinate 75,767 downwards.
ATAACACTTATGGTACTGATTACGACTCCAACTTTTTCTTTATCGGGCAGTTGCGTTCGGTAGGTCTGTCGCTCTTGGCCTTTTTTGCCGCCTTCAAGTGGATACCATATAAATACGTTAAGAAATTCGCTAAACCCCTAATGATTGTAGCGCTAATTTTGTCCGGCTTGCTTTGGGTGTTAGCAATGGCCCACTCCTCGCTCGTTAAATGTGAACTTGGCGAATGCCGCTGGTTTAACTTTGGCGGTCTCAGTTTTCAGCCTGCCGAATTCCTCAAACTCGCGATGGTATTTTATCTCGCAGATTTTCTTTCTCGCAAAAGGGAAGAAGGCGTCATTGGTAAATGGCGCGAGTTTTGGTTGCCGCTTTTGATTGTTTGTGGTCTTTCACTTTTCCTAGTAGTTATCGCTCAGGGCGACCTTGGCACCGGCGTGGCACTCATCGCTATCATCTTTGGCACTTTGCTGATTTCTGGCGTGCCGGCTCGCCAATATCTTATTATGCTGGCCGTAGTACTATCCGTAGCGGTTGGTTCAGTAGCTACATCTTCTCATCGCATGCAGCGCGTAGATGCCTGGCTCACTACTCTCACTGGTGGCGAAAGCACCGACTCTACCTATCACGTAGAAAACGCAATGCTGGCTATTGGCACTGGCGGCATGTTTGGTGTAGGGGTAGGTAATTCTGTCCAGGCTACCGGCTACTTGCCCGAATCTATCAACGACTCAGTCTTTGCTATTATGGGCGAAACTTTTGGCTTTGTTGGACTGTTCATTATTATTGCTATTTTTGGCGTAATGCTACTTCGCATGCTTAAGGTCGCCGAGGGTACCGCCGATTTCGACGCTCGCCTGCTTATTATCGGGGTGTTTTCTTGGACTTTGGCTCAAGTGGTAGTTAATATTATGGCTATGACTAGCTTGGTACCAGTTACCGGCATTACTTTGCCTCTGCTCTCTTATGGTGGTACTAGTATGATCTTTATTACCTTCGCTATTGGTGAAGTTTGTCAACTTTCGTGTTATACTAGTAGAGAGGTAATTAGAAATGAAGATATTAGTAGTCGGCGGGGGGTCCGGGGGGCACATCACTCCAGCGGTCGCCGTAGTTCGTGAAATTTTAAGCCAAAAACCCCGCACCAGCGTGGAATTTTGGACCGATTTTAAATATTATAAAAACGTCACCAAACTCACCACTGAGATAGGCGTTTCTTGGGGCGAAGAAGCTAAATCTGCTCGTAGCAAAGGCCCGTATATTCGCGTGCGCCGCATCCCAGCAGGGAAATTTCACCGCTATGCCGGCTGGAAATTTAAAGATTACTTCCTACATTTAAATGTTACTCTTAAAGATTTAGTTTTCGGTAATATTGTTGGCTTTCTTGGTTTTGTCGGCGGCATTCTTACTGCTTTTTTCCGCTTACTTAAAAAATCTTCCCGCCCTAACGTGATTTTTCTAAAAGGCGGCTACGTTTGTTTGCCGGTAGGTCTAATTGCTAGGCTTTTCCGCATCCCTTACGTTATTCATGAGTCCGACGTGGTGGCTGGCCTAGCCAATCGTTTACTTATGCGTAAGGCTAAAAAAGTCGCCTTTGGTATGCCTTTATCTGAAGAAATATTAGAAAAACATCCTAATTACGTATGGACCGGTATCCCAGTTGGTCCAGAGTTTAAGTCTGTTAGTCCCACTAGACAGTTTTCCCTTAAAAAGGCATTTTCTTTTAACCCCGAAAAACCCCTAGTAGTTATTACTGGTGGCTCTCAAGGCTCTGAGAATCTCAACGAGGCCACCCGTCAAATTTTGTCAGAATTATTAAAATTCACCTCCGTCGGCTTAGTGGCTGGTCGCAAACATTACGAAAACATGGTAGATCTTAAAAAGTACGAAAACTGGGAAAAGGCCAGCTTAGAATCTAATTTTAGGATGTGGGAATTCAACACCACTATGAACGAGCTCATGGGCGCTGCAGATGTAGTAGTTTCGCGCGCTGGCGCCACCACCATCGCCGAAATGGCTGCGCTGAAAAAAGCCACTATCCTAGTGCCGTTCGAGCGCCTACCCGGTGGGCACCAGGTTAAAAATGCCGAAAGATTAGAACAGGCCAATGCCGCCCTCGTTATAAAAGATGCCGATATGATGGCTAACCCCGATAAATTACTAGAAGAAATTCACCACTTAGTCAAATCTCCCCGCTTACGTGCCGATATGGCTGACCGCCTCGCCGAAGAAGCCCGTTCCGACGCTGCGAAGCACCTAGCCGAGATTATTTTAGAGGAAGCATAGGATTATAACGGTGGGTTTAATTAAGAAAAAATCATCCAAAAAAGCAGTGCCGGACGGACGCGCCCCGTTTTCTAGTGAAGATTCACCACCACCAACTCTGGCGCGCCGTAGCGCCAACCGCCATTCTACCATCAAAGCTGGCCGTACTATTGGCGAGCAAAGGGAAAAGCTCGAAACCGCTAACGAGCGCGAACTCGCCCGTCAAAAAGATAAGCGAAAAAGCCATTTTCGTGTATTTTTTGTAAGCTTCGGTTTTATTATTTTAGCCGTTATTTTAGTGGTAGTTTATTTTGTTTTCTTCCGGGGTGGGGAAGACCAGCCTGTAGTAGTAGAGCCAGAGTCCATCTACCAACCCACCATTGAAATCGTAGACGAAGATGCCGCTGCCACTAGCGGCAAAATCACCAGCCGCATGAAAGATTATATCGGCCAGGCCGAAGCAGATTTTAAAGCCCTCGGCTATCAGCCGGTTAGGGCCGTTCTTCCCACCGGTGCTGTCCGTGAAGTAGATTTCTACTTAGACGGCTATTCTGGCTTTATCAAAATGATTATCGACCGCGGCACCGCCGTTTCGGTAGAAGATGCCGACCGCCTTCTTCGCCATCTCGCCGGCCAGGGAATTACTAATTTTGAGTATATCGACGTCCGCCTCCCCCACAAAGCCTACTGGAAATAACCAATTTTTCGCACAAAGCAAAATAATTGTGCTATACTAAAAGTGCAATAACAAGTTATAAAGTAAACCAGTGCGTTTTTTAGATACTTATATCCATATAGGATATGAACGGCGCCGTAAGGACTAAGTTCTATATGGGTATAAGCCTGGTATATGACTTGTTATTGCACCCCTTGCGGTGCCATTTTTGTATAACTACCCCGTTTACAAGTGGCACTACAAGCTAAAATGTACTTTTGCATAATTCATTATGTTTCGGGAGCTTCGTGATGTGATAATAAATTTTATCACATCACTTCGCCCCTTCGGCGGCAAAATCTACTTTCAATAGATTTTGCCTTTATGTCCCTCAACATTAATGAATTATGCATTAGTAGGTTAATCAAAAAACTAAACTATATAGGTGAGGTAAAATGGGTGATAAACAATATAAAACAAATAGTTATACAGATTTCTTCTACTATGCTTTCCGCAATATATTAGCCATTAGTATTCCATTAGTTATCATTTCTACCATTATCTTATCGTTGCCTCATAGTTCTGCTACAAACTCTGGTTCTAGTTCAGACAATCTAGCTATTACTATCTCATCATCATGTACTTTATCTAGTGTAGTTAATATTTCTCATAATGCAGAAGTATATAATGGTAACTATTTAGGAGATATAGGAAAAACTACCATTACTACACTATGTAATGATGGTAATGGGTATAGTGTATATGCAGTAGGATATAGTAATAATGAAGAAGGTAATAATAGACTCATTAATACTGAATATCCACAATATAGTATAGACACAGGATTAGCAACAAGTGGTCTTACCTCACAATGGGCTATGAAGTTAAACAATATGCCAGATGATCCTTCTCCTACTCCTCCTACTATAGAAAGTGATTACAATAATGTCTATGGTATAGTACCACCTTATTGGACTAAGGTAGCAGGAAGAGCATCTGGTACTACGGACATGGCTGAGGGTTCATCCTTTACTACTACTTATGCTGTATATGCATCATCTAGTCAGTATGCAGGTACTTATCAGGGGCAGGTGAAGTATGCCCTAATTCATCCATACAAAAATGAAGGCACTTTAACTATCGAGGATACCTTTGCCTTATCCGGGAAAAATAAAATCAATATAGCTGGCGTTGGTGAATATTATGCTATGCAAGATATGGATGCGGGGATTTGTAATATGGTCGCTAACGACGGCACAAGTACCGCCACACAATTATTAGACACTAGAGATAATAATCTCTACTGGGTAACTAAGCTTAAAGATGGACATTGCTGGATGACGCAGAACTTAGACTTAGAGATAGACGCCACCAGAACCTACACTCATAATGATACGGATCTAGGTTGGGATCCAGATAGTTTTGATAGTAATGCTACATGGAAACCAGATACCACTAATGGTAAATATAACCTACCAGTAAACGGTACTTCTGTTCCTGGTTGGTCTAATCAAAATAACTATCCATATTCTGCAGATCCAGGTGATGTATATTACTATACATCTAATTCCGAAGCAAATGATATAAAATACAATTCACTATCTGAGTGTATAGCAGCAAATCATACAGAAGGAGATTGTAAACATTATCATGCTGGTAACTACTATAACTGGTCTGCCGCTATAGCTTCTAATAATTCTACTAATATAGGTAGCACAGCAGGAGAAATCGCCTCTAACTCTATCTGTCCTAAAGGATGGCGTCTACCCAATGCCTCACAAACAGATAACGTTAACAACGAATTTGGTAGGATGCTGTATGGGGAAGGCATTACCGCGGCTTTATCAAATGGAGATGGCTCCGTAGGTTATTACAGTGGCGTTACTAGTTTTAGCAAGCTACGCTCTAATCCTTACTACTTTGTGCGGTCTGGCGCTGTCAGTGACGGTACCCTGGTCAATCCCGGTGTCAGCAGCAGCTGCTGGTCTAGTACGGTTGGCAATAGTACTTACGCTTACTCCCTGGGCTTTAATGGTACTGATATCTACCCAGCCAGTAACTACTACAGGTACTACGGGAGGTCTGTACGCTGCGTAGCTCGCTAAGATTAAATTGCCCCTAGGGCAGTCATCAATCGACCTTTGTCTCATCCCTCCTGGACCATAGAATAATACCTGTATGGTATAATGTATAAAATATGACAAATAATTATGCTTTTATAGACGGACAAAATCTATATATGAACACTAAGGCGAACAATTGGATTGTTGATCTTAAGAAGTTCAGGATTTATTTAAGGGACAAATATAAGGTTACTAAGGCCTATTATTTTCTAGGGGCTGTAGATGAGGCAAACCAGAGCCTTATACGAACTCATCCAAACGGCAGGTTTCATCCTTGTATTCCGTGAGCACAGCCAAGTAATGACCGGAAAGAAAAAGGGAAATGTGGATACCGATATAGTGTTTTCCATTATGTCCAAAATCGCTGATAACGAACCTTTCGATGATGTAGTATTGGTATCTGGTGACGGGGACTATTTCAAAATGGTACAATATTTAGTGAATAAAAACCGTTTTTGCAAATTATTGTCGCCTAATCGTCATTCTACCTCTTCATTATACAGAACCTATACACCAAAATATGTAGATTTTCTAGATAATGTAGGTGTAAAGAAAAAAATCGCCTATCTAAAATAGCCAACAAAAAAACGGGTTCTTCTTGGGTATCTCTCCGTTCGAATTGCCCGCATCGGAATATAACCTCATTATAGCACACATCCTTAATAAAAGCAATAGTGCAAATAATAGGGAAGTGTTCGGGTTTTGTTCTAGTACCTGCAATTCTATAATTTCCTATTCCTGTTCGGTTTTTGTTCGGCAAAAATGGTAATCAAAATAACGAATAATACCAACGCCCCGACCAAAAACAGGGAAAATCATAAAAAAGGGAAATAAACCAAGGGAATTGTCAAATTCGCAAATTTAGCCCAAATTCGCCCAAAAACCCGAAAAATCCACCAAAACCTATAAAATTAGCCTAAATGCACCAAGCTAGAAGGCTTTTTATAGTCATAATTCCTATTTCAGGAGCATAAAAATTGATTTGGCCCGTTGTAATTTCTGCAAAATCCCAGTTACGTGAGCGTCCAACCTGAGAATTTTTGTAAAAATCATTGCATTATATTGGGCCCCAGGTTGAGTCTCTATATAGAAAATACTGCAGTCGACGAGTAAGACGCGAGCGTCTGCCGGATTTTGCAGAAATTATCAACTGCCAAGTCCGGCTCCTGAAATAGGAATTATGACTGTAGCTAAAATAAGGACTACAGCTAGTCGAAAAACGATTTTAGTCGTAATTCCCGCCCGCCAGGAAAAACTTACCTGCAAAAGACGATAACTTAACCGTCTAAAAACCATAACCGTAATGTCTTAAAATCTGTATTGTACGACATTAAAACTATATTGAAATGATGATTGACAATGTAGCCGGTCATCATGGATTTTTGCAGTTTGCTCGCACGACAAGCTGATATTTGTGAATTTAAAACTTATTTTTCTTCTGCATAAAGCAAACCCGAGAAAATTTTTCTAAATTTTAGAAAAATCGACGAGCGAACCCTTATCCGGCGTGAGACGAGCGATTTTTCGTGAAAAAATTTAGAAAAATTCTTCCCGGCGTGCAGCGTAGGCGCAGAAGAAAAATGGGTTTTAAATTCCCTTTCCTAATGTTTTATAGACAAGAACCCATCTACCGAATTATCTTTTCCAGCGAAATCTTCTGTCCGTTTAACAGGGGTAGACAGGGGTAGAGAATTATGAGATGGATGAATATCTACGGTAGATTTTTCCTGATATTCCACCTCTGGTCTTACAGGGGTAGCACTAGCATTCTTAGTAGGCTTAACAGTGGGAACTGCCTGGCGTTTCTTTCCCTTTTTATTGTTCCGCCGCTGGTTTTTACTATTTACTTTTCCCTTTTTTGCGGGCTTCGTAGTCTCTACGGGTTTAGCGGCCTCGTTATTTCCCTGTCTGTCTGCCGCTAACTTTGCCAAATCCTTCAAGCCCAGCCTTTCTTTACCTTCAGCGGTATTTGGGCTTAAATTTTGACGCCGGAAATCCGCCTGCGGTGTGGGCTGGTACGTAGACCGATATTTTAAGTTCGGTTTTTGTTCGGATGAGAAACTTGGGCCGTTAGTACGAATAGAAGTAGAAAACTCTTTTTTCTCACGCGTCACCGGCTTAAATACTGGCTGCTCGGCGCTATTTATTACCAGACGTGGCTCTTCTTGCCGACCAGAGTCGGATAAATCCTTCTTGTATTTTTCAGATTGTTCGATCGTCTCACGAATTTCGGCCTCTACTTCCATCCGTGGACGGGCGTAATTTTCGCGTGAATGCGCAACAATCGCATCAAAGTTATCCTTTGGCGTATCTGGGATAGAAAGGGTAGTAGCCGAGAACGCTGGCACCTTCTCACCGTTAATAATCATTGAAATCACAAAGTGCCGGTTGTTCAGCTGGATGATGTCGCCTTCTTCAAAAGTTGGCTCAAATTGCTTTACCAGTATTGGTGCATCGTCGGCGGATACGCGGAAGCTAATAGTGGTGCCCACGTTGCCAAATACCGCATCACGCACGCTGTCGGTCATTTGGGCCACGTATTGGTTTGCCACGGTCAAATTCAAGCCGTACTTACGTGCCTCAGAAAGAATCACTGAAAAGGAATCTGTAGCAAAGTTCTGGAACTCATCTACGTACAAATAAAACGGCCGCCGATCTGCTACATCTGGTATATCAGAGCGCGACATCGCCGCTAATTGCACTTTAGTAACTAAGAAAGAACCCAAAATCCCCGCATTATCTTCCCCGATTAACCCCTTAGAAAGATTCACTACTAATATCTTCCCTTCATCCATAATCTTACGAATATCAAACGAAGATTTCGGCTGCCCAATAATATTACGAATAATCGGGTTAGCGGTAAAGGCCCCCACCTTATTAAGTACTGGCGCGATGGACTCATTTACTTGTTTTTCATTCCATTGCCCAAACTCGTGTTTCCAGAATTGTAACACTGTAACATCTTTGCAATATTCCAAAGTTTCTTTACGAAATTCCTTATCAGTTAATAATCTAGAAATGTCTAGTAATGTAGCTTCTGGCCTATCTAACAAAGCCAATAAAGTATAACGTAAAATATGCTCTAGCCTTGGCCCCCAAGAGTCACCAAACATTCGCTTTAGCACACCTATCACTTCAGAACATATATTGGGTTTGCGAGCGGGGTCGGTAATCTCTAGCGGGTTAAACGCCACCGGAAATGCCGTATCCGCCGGGTTGAAATATACCACATCCTTCACACGGCTTTCTGGCACAAATCTTAGGTTATCTATCGCAAAATCTCCGTGCGGGTCAATAATACAATACCCTTGATTGTAGAAAATATCGGAAAGTGCCAAGAGTTCCAGCATCCCGCTTTTCCCTGCTCCTGTTTGCCCAATAATATATACATGGCGCGATCTATCGCGACGCAACAGACCAAACTGATGATTGATTCCTCGGAAATTAGTTAGCCCAAAGGCTGAAATATTTTCGTCATTAGAAACCTCGCCAGTTAGTACTGGTAATTTTGCCGGCGGTTCAGCTGTTTTGGATGTAGCCCAAACAATGTTCGGGGTTTCTACCGAAGTATGCGGCAAATGATACACGCTAGCCAGCTCGGAAATATTCAAGATAAACCCGCGACTAGAAAACTGCCGCATTTTATACGCATCTAGGTCGCTCGGGTTGAACGAGCCGCCCACCTGCTTAAACCCATTCAAGTTTGTAGAATTATATTGCTTAAAGGTCCCCACCAAAGCCTGCATATTTAGCTTGGCATCGGTTTGGTTTTGCCCCAAGTACGCCAGGCGAATTTTCACTTCATATCCTAGCTTGGTAGCTTTTTCTTCGGCTTTGGCGATGCGATTTTTATCACGCTCGGACAATTCTATCTTTACGTCAGATCCCGTGCCCCCTGCCGGTGGGCGAAACAGTGCCCCAATCGCCTCGGCTAGCCAAGTCCAGTCTATGCCAGTGCTGGCAAACAGTGATTTTTTGCCAGACTTTATCTGTCGCACCCACTTATCGGTGGTATTTTTATGCCAGTCATCCGGGATTGGACGCGCCAATATCTGGATCCACATCTCCTCAGAGTTGTCTGGGTTTAACTTTGCCAAAGTCCCGGTAATCCCGGCCAAGGGATCTACTTCAAAGTTGTCAAAGGTCTTAATCGGCAAAGCTTCATTCTCTATCAGTCCCAGTTCCGCTGAATAATTCACCGGATATTTAGTGCGGTCATCTGCATAATCTTCATTCATCTTATAGATTTGCACGGTTGGGTATTGCGAATAAATCTGCCCTTCTACAAAACTTTGTAGTACCTTCGGCACCCATACATAGAACCGTATCTGTCCCGCCGTAGATACAATTTCAAACGACAAATGCTCTTGCACCCCACCACTGTTCTTTAATTCATTCTTATCTCTTAAAATACCATGCAAACTAGCGAACAACTGCTCTGCCGCCAGCTCTTTTTTATCATTGGTGCGCGGAATTTCTAGCATCAATAGCACCGAATCTACATTCAACACCTTCAGGGTGTTTAACTTCTTATAATTCCGGTACGTCAAAAACGCCAGTATCCCCACCACCGGAATCCAGAAGATAGGCATTAAAATAAAATGTATGACTTGTTCCATATAATTATTCTATCACACTAGGCCAAAGTATAAGAGTTTTTATCAACTTTCTTAAACAGCGCCTTATTCTGCAAATTCAGTAGTATCGTAGTCTCCTTCACCTTGCGCACCTTCAGCACCTGTTTCACAATCTCTTCACGCGTTAGGGGTTTTCCGGCCTTCTCTAGGATAGACTTAATAATTTCCGAGATAGTTCCCTTCTTGTATCCCCACGAACTTAGCGCATAAATCCCCCGGCCAATCAGCACAAAGCGCGCATCTTTAATTAGTTCATTATGAATGGCCTGAATCGTCACATTTTTACGCTTGAAATTAGACTTTTTAATCTCTGCCGCAATTTCTGAAAAATGCATTGGCTCTTTTTTAGTCTCTAGTATTACAAAAATCTTATCGCGAATATTCTTCGGGTTTACTGCCGGCCACTTGGCGAGGCCCCACACCCCATTTAAGGTAGCGAGTAGCTTAGATATTGACGCCACAGCCTTTATATAGTCTGGGTGCTCATAATCTAGCTTATTGTCAAGCTCGTCGATGGTCATTGGCTTTTTGTTATCTTTAATTACCTTCACGATTTCGTCTACTTTTTCGCGAATTTCCTTACTATCGCCATACTCAGCAATACCCACTGCTGCGTGGTAACGGTCATTTTCTTCTACTACAGTTAGGCTTTTCGAGAAAGTCGCTATAAAATAAATGCCGGTCTTTTCGGACGCGGTGGTGTCTCGGCCATAAACCTTGTCGGCTAGGTCAGAAATCTTGGCCACCCGCCCCATTTCAATCAAATTGCGAATCAAAATCTTTTCAGCAGCGGCAAGTTCCGGAATTTGGTTCTCCTCAGCGGAAATTTGGAGACGAATAAGAATTGCTTTTTCGAGTTGTCTAACCCGTTCCCTAGTAATTGACAACATTTCGCCAATTTGTTCAAGGGTTTCTTTTGTTCCGGTCAGCCCAAATCGCCTAGAAATAATTTCTTTTTCGCGGTCTTGTTCAATGATTTTTAGACTGCCAGAGATTGCATTTTCGAGGATTTCCGCATTTTGCTCCATCAATAGGTCTCCTTGTCCCACTACTGTTAATATTGTTAATTTTACTTATAATATCATAGTTTTATTACAATGTCAACTACGATTTCTAATAAACTCCTTCACTATTGTAGCACATTTTTTACATTTGCAAAAGAAAATGTGGAAACATAAGCTTTATACGGATTTCTACTGCTTGAAGAACGTTTTTTATTTGATTTTTCATATGCGTGGTATAATAAAAGAGCTATACATTATTATTTACAAAGTATTTTTTATAATATGCTTTTATGAGTATTTTACTCTGCAATTCAAATGGCGCCGTAAGGAACCTTGTTGCAGAGACAAAATACTTTGTATCTAGTAATAATGTATAGCACCCCTTGCGGTGCCATTTTTGTTAATCCCCATTAATATAGTGGCACCACATGGGGGAGTAGTAGTAATCATATATAAGTGAGGTAGAAGATGGGCCACAAAGTAAAACAATCATTAATGAGTAGTAGAATAGATTTCTTCTACTATGCTTTCCGTAATGTATTGTTAGTTTCTATTCCTCTTCTTGTGGTTTGTGCTTTTATTCTTGGTTTTAGTACTTCTCATAGTTCTGCGGAAGCAAATAATAAATCTACAGTTAGTAGCTCTAGTTCAGATAATATCTCATTTACCCTATCTACTTCATGCACTATTAGTGGTGAAGTTATTTCTGCTCATACAGCATCACTAAATGGTGGACAATTGGTAGAAGATGTAGGTAATACCAAAATGAATGCTTATTGTAATGATAATAATGGCTATAGTATTTATGCTATAGGTAGCAGTGGGGACATAGATGGTAATACAGACCTTATTAGTAGTATTAGTGATAGTTATAATGTTAAAACCGGAGTATATGATAGCAGTACAGCATCATCTCTTACTCCATCATCCTGGGCCATGAAGCTAACGGCGGGAATAGGCACAGGATCTAATCCTACTGTTCCTACTATAGAAAATGGTTACGATAGTTATAAAGAAGTACCAGATATCTACACTCTAGTGGCTAAAAGAACCTCTAAAACCGATATGTCTCTAGATACTACTTTGTCTGGTTCCTATATCAATACTACCTACCAAATCTATGCTAGTTCTATCCAGCCTGCTGGTACTTATAGTGGGAAGGTAAAATACGTTATGGTGCATCCAAATAGCAACAACAATCATCTAGGTTTTAACGAAATCTATGCCCTACATAATAAAACCCCCATCACCACAGAAAATGGCACTTACTACACTATGCAAGATATGGATGCAACTATCTGCAATCAGGTAGACGTATATGATGAAGTTTCACAGACTCAGCTTATAGACAAAAGAGACGGCAAAACTTACTGGGTAACTAAACTAAAAGATGGACATTGTTGGATGACTGAGAACTTAGATATAGATATTAACTCTTCCATTAGTTTTAATTCTAATAATACGGATCTAAATGTAGCTTATGACTCTAGCACTAGACAATATACAGAATATAGTGATGGATACACAGAAAGCAATGGAGTAATATATTGGGAGCCGGCTAGTAGTGCTACTACCATAGACTTTACCGGTACCACCGTTACTGGATGGCAAAATAGCAATACTGCGCCATACACTGCTAGTAAGATAGATAGCATAGAAACAGGACATGCTTCACTAGGCAATTACTATAACTGGAATGCGACTATAGCTTCTAATGATAGTAGTTCTCTAAAACAAGATACATTAAATGATATATCTAAGAATCCTAAGAACTCTATATGCCCTAAAGGATGGAGATTACCTACCGTATCCAACCAATCTGAAACAATACCTGGTTCTACTAATGAGTTTGCGAGGTTGAATTATTTGTACAATGAAAACAAAATTAATACGGATGCCGGCTTAACCATTAGTCCCCTTTTGTTTATCAAATCAGGAAGGGTTAATAATAATTTATTCGAATACCAAAACGCACAAAGCTTTTATTGGTCCAACGCAAACAATACAAGTTCTTACGCTTATACCTTCGGCTTTGCAAATAATGCTGTTGTTCTTGCCGGTGGCCAAGCAACCAAAGGTACCGGTAGATCACTTCGCTGTATCGCTAGATAATCAACTTTTACTTTTCCAACTTTTCCCAACCACTTTCACCCCAAAATTGCAGGATTTTCCAGCCGTTTTCTTTTTTTGCGGTCTAGTTTACCTTTACTGCTTCGTTCCCCACCAGTTCTCTTAGTTTCCCTAACAGATCATCAGACACTTCTACCTTAAACGGCATCCGGAGTGGCCGTTTTCGCTCCCCGTCGCGTAGCACTAGTACCACTTCTTGGAATCCAGGATTCAGATCCGCTAAGCGCCGTATCGCGCTCAAAGTATCCGTATTATTAGGATCTTCAACTAATATATATAATCTCTCTTTGCGGGGGTCCTTAGGCGGCTCTTTTAGCACACGTGGCGCATCTATTGTCGGAGAAACATTACGCGCTCCGTTCCCTCCGCTACCCCCGTTATACACGCGTTCGGCGGATATTTTCCCTCGGCGGCGTCGGCCCGCGTCTGGCGCCAAAGTCGGTGCTGCAAGTTTAGTGCCGGTAGGCTGATAATTTTCTAGTACATCATCAGACACTAATTCTACCGTCTCCGCTAGGAGTTTTACATCAGAAGTGATATTTCCCTCTTTGTCTGTAGCATTTACTTTGCCCCGCACTCGTACTACGTTATCTACTTCTAGCTTACCGCCATATTCCGCAAAAGTACTCGGAAATACGATAAACTCTGTCTCGGCGGACTTATTCTCCATTTTCACAAAGGCCATTTTATCGCCTTTTTTGGTGAGGATTGTCCGCACCGCGGTGATAATTCCCCCAATTGTTACCATTTTGTTGTTATTCTCGGCCGTAATTAGATCCATCGGGTGGGTCTGCTCTTCGAAGTAGGTGTCGTATTTATCTAGCGGGTGTGCAGAAAGGTACAATCCCATCAAATCTCTTTCCCAGAGCAATTGCTCTTTCTCTGGATGTTGCACTGGTGCTTTTTTGATCTCTACCTCTGGTACCGCTCCGGCTTCGCCCATCATGCCAAATAGATCTGTTTGTCCCGAGCCTACGTCTTTCTGTATTTTTGCCCCATAAGCTTGAATAGCCTCCAGATTAAAGAGCAAATCAGACCGCGAATGTCCAAAGCTATCAAACGCTCCGGTTTTGATCGCTGCTTCCCAGGATTTTTTGTTAAATTTAGTACTGTCTACTCTTTTGGCGAAATCGCAAATAGATTTAAACGGCCCATTTTTGTCGCGCTCTGGTATGACATAATCTTCTACCAGGGCCTTGCCCATACTTTTAATACCTGAGAGTCCAAACCGTATCGTTTTTTCGCCACCCACAATACCAAAATCACCATAACTTTGGTTAATATCCGGTCCCAGCACCTTTAGCCCCATCCGCTTACACTCAGCAATTTCTATGGCTAGGCGGTCTGTCCAACGCATATCTGCCGTCATTAGTGCTGCCATAAAGGCGTCTGGGTAGTGTGCTTTGAGGTACGCCGTCCAGTAGGCTATCAGGGCATAACACGCCGCGTGCGACTTATTAAAGCAGTAGTTCGCAAAGTCTAGCAGCTGGCTCCAAAATGTCTCGGCAATTTCCTCGGTAGCGCCACCTATTTCTATGGCACCTTTGATAAACTCTGGCTTTACCTTTTTCATTAAGTCAATTTTCTTCTTACCTACCGCTTTACGCAAAGTATCCGCCTGCCCGCCAGTAAAGCCGCACCACTCTTTCGATATCTGCATGAACTGCTCTTGGTAGATCATAATCCCGTAGGTATTTTTCAAGGAATTTTCTAGCCCCGGGTGCAGATAAGTAATCGGCTCTTCCCCGTGCTTACGCTTAATAAACGAATCAATAAACTGCATCGGCCCCGGGCGATAAAGCGCCACCATAGCGATAATATCTTCAAAGGTAGAGGCCTTCAGGTCGCGCAGATATCGTTTCATCCCGGCAGATTCTAGCTGGAACACGCCGGTAGTCTCTGCCCGCTGAAGCAGCGCGTAAGTCTCGGGGTCGTCTAGCGGTAAGGCAGATAAATCTATATCGTCATTATAAACTTTCCGGATCATCCGGAGCGCATTATTAATCACGGATAGGTTAGATAGGCCGAGGAAATCCATTTTTAAAAGCCCCAGCTCCTCTACCTGGCCCATTGGGAACTGCGCGGCAATCGGCCCCTTGGCCGAAACCTCCAAAGGTAAAAATTTTACTAGGTCATCTGGCGCAATAATCACCCCACAGGCGTGCACGCCGTGGTTACGAATCGTCCCCTCTAATCTCGAGGCAAAATCTATCACCTCCTTAGAGGTAGGGTTAGTTTCGTATTCTTGCTTTAAATCTGGTACGTCTTTAATGGCATCGGCCAGGTGTACATGGTGGCCCATTACTGGGTCTGGCACCATTTTGGCTAGTCTATCTGCCTCGGCGTACGGTACCTCTAGTACCCGCGCTACATCGCGTACTGCGTTTTTAGCCATCATTTTACCAAAGGTTGCAATATTGGATACCCTATCAAAACCATATTTGTTCGAACAATATTCTATCACCTCGTCGCGCCGCGTATCCTGAATATCCGTATCAATATCTGGCATCGAGATACGGTCTGGGTTTAAAAACCGCTCAAAAAGCAAATCATACTTTAACGGGTCCAGCTCGGTAATACGTAGCGCATACGCGAGAATAGACCCCGCTGCCGAGCCACGCCCCGGCCCATACACTATTCTTTGAGACTTACCCCAGTTAATAAAGTCCTGCACGATTAAGAAGTATCCATTGTAGCCCATTTTATCTACCACGGAGAGCTCGTAATCTATGCGCGGCAGCACCTTGTGTGTTTTGTCGCGCTCTTTATCTACTTCCTCCAAAATCTTGCGGCAATCTTCCACGCTTAAATCTACGGTTTCTTCCAACTTTTTGCCGCTGTATCTGTAAACTAGGCCTTGAAACACCAGTTTATCTAGATATGTTTTTTCATCTTCCCCATCCGGCACTGGGAATTTTGGAATCAAAATCCGCCCCAGTTGCAAGTCTACATCGCATCTATCTGCTATCCGTTTAGTGTTACGTACCGCCTCGGGGCAGGTATCTTGCCAATGCTCTATGATTTCAGTCGCTGGTATTACATGTAGGTCGTAATCCTTCAGGGTCATCCGGTTGGTGTCAGATAAATTCGCCGCCGTACCAATACACAATAAAACCTCGTGCGCATCTTGATCTTCTTTAGTTAGGTAGTGCGCGTCACAGGTCACCACCAGCGGCAAACCTAATTCCTCGGCATGTGCCATCAGCCAGTCATTCACCTTTTTCTGCTCGGCAGAATGGGTGGTAGACTTCGGGTGGCCGTGGTCTTGCATCTCTAGGTAGAACCGGTCCTTAAATACGTTGCGGTACCAGTCTATCAGCTCATATGCCCTTTTATCATCTCCCGCTCGTATTGCCTCTGATATTTCCGATCCCATACAGCCAGACAGGCAAATAATTCCCTCGTTGTATTTTTGCAGTTCGTCGTGGTCAGTACGCGGCTTGTAATATTTGCCGTGTTCCTCGGCGTTGCTCATTATCCGGCAAAGGTTTTCAAAACCTTTGTTATTCATCGCGATTAGTGTAATATGAAAGCGTTGTTTATCATGTGCTGGGTCTTTGTCAGTCATTTTACGCGCAGCCACATAAGCCTCTAGTCCAAGTAGAGGCTTTATGCCGGCCGCATTGCATTCTTTATACAACTCCACTAGGCCAGACATCGTGCCGTGGTCCGTTACGGCCACCGCTTCCATGCCCTGGTCTTTTACATATTTTACAAGTTCGGGCACCTTAGTCAAACCATCCAGCAAAGAATAATGTGTATGGTTATGTAGATGCACGAAATCGCTAGGCTTTAGCTGCGTTTCAGGCATTCTTGATTGTCTTTTCTACCTTCTTGGCGCTTTTCTCTACCGTTTTGCCCACCCTTTTAGCTTCATGGGCTACAGTTTTACCTACCTTTTCAGACTTTTTTTTGACCTCTTCGGCTTTGTCTTCAACTTCTTCTTTCGCTGCTTTTGCTTTTTCAGCTATATCTTCCTTCATATCATCGAATTCATCTTCTAGCTCATCTAACTTTTCTTCGCAGTCGCATTTATCGCATTTTTTGTCAGACACAAATTTCCCAGCGAATGCACCCGCTATTGCACCTAATGCTGCTCCTAAAAAGAACTTTCCTGCACCGCTTTTATTCTTCTGCTTTTCTTCCGCCATCTTCTTTCCTTTCTTTAATTTTTTCCTTTAACTTTGGATTAATATACTTATCTACGAACATTTCCATCGTTCCGCCGATAGAAGTCATACCTTTTACATTAGATACAATTCCGTTCGCATTTTTGGCAATGTCTTGGCTCTCCACCATCACCTTTTTCATCTCTTTGCTCACGTCGATTAGCTTCACAAATAGTATAATCCCTACGATTAAGAAAATCAAAAGCGTAACACTAAGCATTACTACTAATATCCATTCGGCTACATTCATATTTTTCTCCTTTTATTTTATTATAGCACCAATTATTTAGCTGTTTCTACGATTTTCTTTACATCGTCTGCGTAGTCGCTATAGTTTAGTACATACTCTAAGTGTGCTAGGAAATAGTTTTTCGGATCGCCAGTAGTAATCCACTTGCCTTTGCTTTTTGCTACCACTACGTCGCCGTGCTCAGCTAGCTTCGTGATTGCATCTACCGTCCATAGTTCCCCATCTAGTCCGGTATTAGATGGCAATAAATAATCAAATACTTCCGGCGTCAGTAAATACCGCCCATAGCTAGTTAAATTACTTGGTGCTAGATCTGGTGTTTTCGGTTTTTCTACAATATGACTTAAGGTCCCATTTTCTTTTAGGGCAATCATGCCGTATTTATGCCATACTTCTTCTGGCATTTCTTGTGCGGCAATCACTCCCTTCGCGCCCGGCGTTTTTTCATAATCCTCAATCAAAGTCTTTACGTCACCTTCACCCAAAATCAAATCGTCGCTATATAATACCACAAAAGCTTCTTCATCTTTCACAAAATCTTTAGCAGACACTATTGGCGAACCATTGCCATATGGCAAGCTCGGGTCTTGTTCTATTACGATAATTTTCGGGAAATTTAGCACTTCTTCTACCGCCGCAAACCTCTCAGACTTCCCCTGCCTATCTAGCAAAGCTTTCACGTTGTCTGCTTTATTGTGGAAATAGTCGTCGTAAACTTCCTTGGACTTAGTGTTTGGCGTCGCCACGATGATAATTTCTTCAATCCCCGCCTCCACACATTCTTCTACACACAGTTGCATCACTGGCTTCGCCCCGATCGGGATCATTGCTTTCGGTATAGTTTTAGTAATTGGTAGATAACGACTGGCGAATCCAGCGTCTGTAATTATAGCTTTTTTAATAGCTGACATTAAGGCCTCCTTAAGACCTGATTATACCATAGTAAATTATTTTTTTCTTTTTCTAGACTGTTTTCGCGCCATTTTGTCTTCTATATTTTGTGCACGGTTATGTACACCGTAAATCAAGCTCGTTATGCCAACGATTAGCATATATACACCAAAGAAGCGTATAAACGTCATTATCTCGAAATTCCCTGAGTTCAGTATTACTGCGCCGATAATACAGCCACACGCCCCAGCTAATATGCGGATAAAACGGTCTGTTGGATCCACGGTAGATAGAAATCCGTGAAAAATATCTATCACGCCGGACAAAATTGTGTAAACCGATAATACAATCACGCTAGTCACCAAATCATTGCGCGCGACAAACAGCAATACTACTGCTGCTACTACGTCTATCGCGGCATCTATTACAGAATTCACCCATCCGTGCTTCTTGGTAGAATTATATAGCGCCCCTACCGAATCTACTACACCCATCATTAGTAAGAAAATGCTGATAATTGCCACCACGCTTTCTACGTTTGACATTCCGCCAAACAGCGCAATAAATCCAAACACCCCCGCTAGCGCGCCTCTTAAGATAAATACTAACCAATGTTTGTCTATGTATTTGCGATTTATTTTCGCCATAAAAATCCTTTATTACCTATGCTTATTATACCACATCTGTCCTAACTCCCGCGCGATAAAAATCATAAACATAAAAAATAAATCCCCCGAGGGATCTATTTAGGTTCACACATGTCGTTTTTTCTTGCGGGCGGTTTCTACCAGCTTAGTTAGCTGATATTTTACTGGGTTTAAAATCATATCGTGTGCTGGGGTGTATTTTAATTCTTCACAGCCAAACGACCGTTTAAATTCGCTTACACCATAAAACCGGTGCGTTTTTTCGTCTAGTCCCACTATCCCCCACAGGTTATACCGCGTGCAACCACGCTTTCTGGCCTCGTCCATTGCCGCCATATGCAGTAGTGGCGCCGCAGAATATTTGGTGCCTAGCTCCGACGATACGCCGTAATGATAGCTCGCCTCCGCCCCGTAAAATATCATAAAGTTTTGCGCTAAAATCTCCCCATCTTTTTTCGCAGTATATATTAATACCTCATTATTTTTAGCAAACGCATCAAATTGCTTGGTGAGAAAACTACTAGAAAATGCTACATATTTTTGCCGCTCGGCGTGCTTTTTCTCCAGCTTGCAAAATTCCTCAATAGACTCGCACTTAGCATCGGCGGTAATTTCTATTTCGTTTTTCTCGGCCTTACGTAGTTTCCGTCGGAAACCTTGTGATGCTCCCGCCAAAATTTCCTCCCGAGATTTCTTCAAATCTAATATTCCAGCATATTCTACCGATAAATACATCGGTGCTCTTTTCAGGCCCAGCTCTTGCATCAATCTCAAAGATTTATCAGACAAAGGTAGCTGTGGTCGTACCCGCACAAAGGCACACCCCGTCTCTTTCCCCACCTTTCTAATGTCTGCAAAAATCTCGCGTACCAACTTTTTATCTCTCCAATCTATAATCGGCCCGCCAGCGATGGCTAGATGTGTGCCGCGCTTAGCAGTCTCTACCACCCCAGCATAAGCTGCTACTATTTCATCTTTATCATTTACCGCCGCACGCCGCACTACTTTTTTGCCACGCGCTTTATGGAATTCGTAAAAATCCCAAGATTGCAAAAAGTTCGCTTCCGGGTGCGAAGTGATAAATCCGTCCCACTTCGCTTGGCTTTCTATTTCTACTATTCTCACAAATGCCTCCGTTTTTTGCGTGCTGTTTCCACCAGCCAATTTTTCAAATACTTGGCTTTCGAAATTACCATATCGTGTGCCGGCACATATTCTACCACTTCGCCACCAAACCCCGTTTTAAAGGTGGTCACCCCGGCATAGCGGTGATTTGGCTGCCCTGGCGGCGCAATCCCCCATAGATTAAACCTTTCATAGCCCTCGGCCTTCAAATCTTTCATTGCTTGCCAAAGCAAAGCATACGCCCCAGGCATTTTACGATGTAAATCCGTAGAAGCTGCCTCATAATAATCCCCTTCTTTGCCGTCTTTGATAATCATGCCGTAGGCAATTGGCTTACCGTCATCAGTTTTCGCTAAATAAATCGCAACATTATCACCAAAGGCTTCCCGCTCTGCCATTAAAGTCTTTAGATTAGGTGGCACAAACCCTTGCCGCTTGGCCGTCTCAGCCTGTACCTTGCGGAATTCTTTAAAAATCTCCTCGCTCTGTGATTTCTCTACTTTGATTCCCTGCTTGTCAGCCCGGCGCACTTCGTATCTGGTTTGCCGGCGCATATTGGCGAGCAGCTCATCCTCCGATTTAGTTAAATCTATAATTACTGTATGTTCTGCGGCTAGGTGCATGGGCGATTTTTTCAGCCCCAAATCCGCCAAAAGTTGTAAATTTTCCGGAGTATTTATTAATTGTGGTCGCACTCGTACAAACACACACTTTTCTTTTTTGGCGATTTCGGCAATTTTTTCAAACGCAGCTTTTACTGTCTTTTTATCTTTATAATCTAGCAAGGGCCCGCACGGAATTTCTAAGTATCGCCCACGCTTGGCATCTCGCACTATCATTAGAGCGCGTCCTTTTCCTCCGAAATCTTCCTCTATCACCTTGGCACCGAGTAGCTCGTTCATCTTACCGTACGCTGGCGATTGCAAAATATTCGCCTCTGGGAATTTTTTAATTACCTCTTGCCAATTCATTTTTCACCCTCCATATATTCCGCTACAATTTTGTGCGCTGGCTCTAAATCTTTTTTGCTGTAATAAGTTGGAAAATTGATAATCTTTGCCGCCACCTCTGTAGCTACCAGGCATTTATCTTCTGGAAAATGTACTTTTTTGTAATATCTTTCCGGTGATACCGGTTTTTCATACCAAAACCCACCAAAGTAGTAGCCCTTTTCTTGCAATTTCTTTAGTACTTCCGCCCTATCGCGCACCAAATAAAACTCTCTCAAAGGTGGTTCGCCAGATTTTTTCAAATTTTTTAGTTGTTTCAAGGCTAGTTTGGCTTCAAATTTGGCAATTTTTCGCTCTAAATCCAGCTTATTATCGGCCGACTTCTCTACCCAGTGGATTTTTACCAGGCACCGCATAAATGCTCCGCCTAGGCGTACATGAGATAACCCGCGAGCGATAGATCCTAGCAGCGGGTAAAATCTCGCCCGTAGAGTATCAGAAACTTTCGGAAGTTTACTAGGCGCTTTAATCGCCGTTTTACAAGGGTCGCGAAGCACTACCGCTCCGCCAGAAATTGTATCTATAGCTTTGTCTTTACCAAAAGACAGAGCCGCGGCTGTCCCCACTGTACCGGCCTCCCGCCCATCCGGGTATTTCACTCCAGCACAGTGCGCTAGGTCTTCGATAATTGTGAGGTTATGCTTTTTGGCGAATTTTTCAATAGCGGCAATATCTACTGGGTTACCAAGTGAGTTTTGAATGATGATGCCTACCGGCTTTATACGGGCGGGTGACGGAGCTGGGGGGTCCCCCGCTGCGCGCAGACGCGAGTCGAGCACAGTGGGGGAAGCTGCGACGGCAGGACCCGCCCGGAGAGCGGCGGTTAAAGTTGTGGCATTATAGTTTAGATCCCCACTCGAAATATCCGCCCATACCGGCACTAGTCCAGCAGCTTTCACCGCCTCATAAACCGCATAGCAAGTAAACCCATTTACGATCACCGCATCCCCCGGCTCAAAATATGCTTTCAGAGCTAAAGCCAGTGCAGACCTACCATTTTTAGTTAAAATCGCCTGCCCACCATATTTTTTGGTCAAAAACCTTTGCAAGGCTCCGCGGTCGCGCTCGCGCCCTATCGCAAAAGTGTGCGCCCACAGCCGCCCTTTATAATTTGCTGCCATACCTAAAAAGTAGCGCTTCACTTTTTAATCCTCTTAATTAGCGTGGTCAGGGCGCGGGCTAACTCTTCTGGGCTAGAAATATACGGTGCGTGTGTCCAGTTAGCATAAAACTTTAGCTCGGCATTGGGTAATTTCTCGTACATTGTAGTGGCCTGGCGGGGTGGCGTAGTTGTATCTTTCTTACCCCACAGGATAAAAGTCTTAGTAGTGACTTTACTAAAGTCTAAATCCTTATCAGACTCTAACATATTCGCCAAGGTCTGTTTCATATTCTCTGGCGCCCGCGAATAATCTGTAGAGCCGGTAATTTTATGAAACGCTTTATCTATAATTGGTACTTTTTTTAGGGGCTTACCAATTTTCGCCACTTTTTCTACTAATCTTTTTCGCGCAGATGGCTCGTATACCCCTGCCGCATCTAGTAAAATCAGATATTTTAATTTCTCTGGGCTATCTGCGCATAAATTCAGCAAAATCCGCCCCCCGTTAGAATGCCCTAGCGCCACTGCGCCATCTGGAATATTCTCATCCGCCCATTTTACATAATCATCTATCGTGTAAACTTTGTCGGATTTCTCGGTTAGCCCCGGCACATGTAACATCTTTACGCTAATGCCGTTATCGCGAAGCATAGCCAAAGTATTTTTCCATGGCTCTACCGTATATGTCCACCCATGAATAATATAAAGATCCGCCATTATTTACCTCCTTTTTTAATGCACCTAAATTCTAAAATCACGAATCCAACCCCCAACTTTTACGCCGTTGTACTGCTGCTTTTTCGCGTCGGCATAATTTTTTCGCGTCCTTCGGATCGGCTAGTAACTTTTCAATAATCCATTCTAGATATTGGCTCCCCTTAAAGATAATCGTTTCCGTGCCACGTGAGCGCTTCTCTATATATTCTAAAGCCTTGCGTGGATCTAAGGTTGCCACTGCCGATACGCCTAGCTTTTTTAACTCCGGCGCAGTGTATTTTTTGGTACGTCGGCCTACTAGTATCACCTTATCTGGCTCTACTTCGGCGATTAAATGTGCCAATTTCTTATGCTCTTCCGCTTCGGTAGACCCTTGGTCTACAATGTCGCCAATTACCAGCCACTTTTTCTCGGCATGCATGCGCTTTGCCATATCTAGCACCGATGCCATCGAAATCATGTGCGCATTGTAGCTACTATCTACTATGTCTATACCCTTCTTCCCCTTAAAATATGAACATCTTCCTGGCGCCATTTTAATATCTGAGAAATCCGCCTTAAACGATAATTTCAGATATTTCATCAAATCTTGCAATACCAATAAATTAAACGCAATGTCTTTTGGCTCGGGGTGATTAAAGTGAAAAGTAGTGTCGCCATAGGTAAAATCCGTAGAATCTGGATAAACCACATATTTCTTAATAATATTTTTATTAATTGGTACTACTTTGGCAGAAATGCCCTTAGTGGCCGCCTTCATCATCTTAGAATTTGCATCTATATATACTCTTTTGGTGGTATTTTGCGGCAAATTGGCAAATTCTGCCGTAATTGCTTCGTCTAGGTTCTTAAATCTGCCCTCTTCCACCTCTTTTTCAAACTGCACCGCGTGTGATCTACCAATAGACACCCAAATAGTCACTTCTGGCTTCAGCCATTTCGCCAAAAACTCGGCTTCATGTGGGCGCTCGCCATCTATTTCTACCACATAAAACTTCTCTTTATGACGCGAAAACAGCGCTTTAAATGGTGCTGCCGCGAACAGATGTATCCAGCGTAGTTTGGACCCACGCACGCCTTTAAGCCCCAAAATATCAAAACTCACCCCAAATGCAGAGTTTGCATCGTGCGAGTAATGCGCTTTTTTACCCATTTCGTGCTCCATTAGGTTTAGCATGGTGGTCTTCCCTGCCGAACCAGTAATCGCAATCACGCGTGGCTGCCAACGTTTCAGAGTTCTATCTGCAAAATGCCGAAAATATTTCGCCGCCACGAAATAAAAGCGCTTCTTTAACTTAGCGGTTTTACTCATATATCTATTATATCAAAAAATCCCCCATTCGGGGGATTTTGGTGTTACATCTTAATTTCTGCGTCCACGCCAGCTGGGAGCGAGAGGTTTTGCAAACTCTCAATTGTCTTTGGGGTAGCGTTGGAAATATCAATCAAACGCTTATGCACCTTCATCTCGAAAGCTTCGCCACCGGTCTTGTATACATGTGGCGACTTTACTACGGTAAAGGTGCTACGCTTGGTAGGTAGTGGGATGGGCCCACTTACGCTTGCTCCAGTGCGGATAGCGGTGTCTACGATTTGCCTTGCACTTTGATCAATCACGCGGTGATCATAAGCCTTCAGCCGAATCCGGATCTTCAGGCCTTCGTTTTTCTTGGCTTCTGCCATATTTTTTCCTTTCTTCCCTATAACCTTAGATAAACGCTTAGATGGTCTGTCGATAAGTTTTTAGAGGTAGATAATTAATTTAATATACCCCCATTATACCACACTTCGCCCCAAAAATCAAGCAGCCACTGTCAACAGATGACCTCAGTGTATTATTAAGTAAATAGTCGCTACCTCCACTATCTTTTCTCGGCGAACACGCGAAGTTCGTGATAATAGTAAATATTTCCCAAAATAAATACGCCGATAAAGAGGAAGAATGTGCCCATAATTGGATAAAATAGTTCATATTCTGGCCTGATCATTTCGGCTACTACTAGCCCTGTCATCACTAGAAATGCCATCATCGGCACAAAATAAGCCAAAAAAAACACCGTTCGTCCATACAAAGTATTAGAAAAACCCCGTAGTAATTTCCGCATTTCCTTAATGCTTAAACTATAAATACTCTTTTTCTCGCTCATTATACTCCTTATGCTTATTATTCTACATTATATCACAAAAATCCCCCGCGTGAGCGAGGGATTTGGTTGGAGTGGGGGGTTCAGTTGAATAGTCAACCTTTCGGCCAAGTTTTATCAAAGAGCTTTTCATAGAGCTCGATATAACGCTGGCGAGTTTTCTCGATAATATCAGCAGGCAAGGTAGGATTAACTTCGCCGCGAGCCTGAGCTTCCGCCAAATAATCTCGAATGATCTGTTTATCGTAGGATTTTGGCTCTTCGCCCGGGACGTATGTTTCTGCATCCCAAAAACGTGAAGAATCCGGCGTTAAAATCTCGTCGCCGAAGCAAATGCGTACGCCAACTTCATCATTGAGCCTATATAATCCCAACTCGAATTTAGTATCGGCGATAATAAGGCCACGTTCGTATGCCCATGTGCCGGCTTTTTGGTAAAGCTCGATACATAAATCGCGGATCTCCGTAGCGGTTTCCCAGGCATCAAATACCATACCAGTTTTCCCAAGTATTATCGTCATTTCTTCGAGTGTGATGTTCTCGTCATGTTCGCCTTCCGGGGCTTTGGTGGTGGGCGTGAAGATTGGCTCTTCCAATTTACTACCCTTTACTAGCCCATCGGGCAATTTCACGCCGCAGATTACGCGTTCACCCTGTTCGTAGAGTTTCCAAATGCTACCAAACAGGTATCCGCGTACAATGCATTCCACCGGGAACATTTGAAGGTTTTCCATAAGAGTAAAGCGACCAGATAGCTCGGGTGCGGTACCGATAATATTATAGTCTTTAAATTGACGAAGCATAAAGCAGCCAATAACAACCTGGGAGCAAGGTGTACCCGCGTAATGATATGCAGTCCGGATGCCCCAGCTTTCTTGAGCCAAACATGCAAACTCGGCTGATATGGCCGTCAGAATCTTGCCTTTGTCCGGAATTTCGATACCGAGCTTTTGATCAAAAGCCGAAACTCGGTCGGTCGCCACCATCATTATTTCATCATTTTCCTCACTCAGGTAAACTTCGCGCACCTTGCCAGATGCGATATGTTCGAAACTTCCGTATTTTTTTTGAAATTCCAAATTACATCACTCCTTTAAACCATATTTTCCAACCAAACAATAAAAGAACTCCCCCATCCTTATATTTTAACATATTTTTCATATAAAGTAAAATTTGCGATTTGTAACTATTCCGACAAATCGTTAGTAGGAGTGCTAGGTGAGGCAGGAGGAGCATCGAACCGAGCCGTACTTAACGTACGGCGAATGAGCAGCGCATCTCCTAACGAAGCATAGCGCCCCAATAACGGTTCCGGTAACTGGAACAAGAAAACCAAATAGCCACAAAAATAGCCCCTTAAGGGGCTATTTTTAAAAGTGGCTATATTATTTTATAACCTTAGTGATAACACCGGAGCCAACAGTCTTACCACCCTCACGGATAGCGAAACGATCTTGCTCGTTCATAGCTACTGGAGCGAGCAATTTAACCTTGAAGGTCACCTGATCGCCAGGCATGACGATTTCCTTATCGGCTGGAAGTTCTACTTCGCCGGTCACGTCAGTGGTGCGGAAGTAGAATTGTGGCTTGTAACCCTTAGAAAATGGAGTGTGACGACCACCTTCCTCTTTCTTGAGGATGTAAACCTGAGCTTCAAACTCGGTATGAGGAGTGATTGAACCAGGCTTTGCAATCACCTGACCGCGTTCGATTTGATCGCGCTCGATACCACGAAGGAGCAAACCAGCGTTATCGCCAGCTTGACCTTGGTCCAAAGTCTTATGGAAGGCTTCGATACCAGTTACAACCGACTTTTGAGTGTCTTTAAGACCAACGATTTCAACTTCATCGTTCAATTTTACGACGCCCTGCTCGATACGACCAGTAGCAACAGTGCCACGGCCTTTGATAGAGAAGACATCCTCGATTGGCATCAAGAATGGTTTGTCGAGATCGTGTTCTGGTACATCAAAGTACTCATCCATAGCTTTGACGAGTTCCATAACAGCGTCTTCGTTTTCCTTATCGCCTTCAAGGGCCTTAGTAGCGGAACCTTTGATGATAGGCGCATTGTCACCATCGAAACCATATTTGTTCAATAGGTCACGTACGTCCATCTCTACTAGTTCTACTAGTTCTGGATCAGCTAGGTCCATTTTGTTTAGGAACACAATGATTTTTGGTACGTTCACCTGATGGGCGAGAAGTACGTGCTCACGAGTCTGTGGCAAAGGACCATCATTGGCAGCAACTACCAAGATAGCGCCATCTACCTGAGCGGCACCGGTAATCATGTTCTTAATGTAGTCTGCGTGGCCTGGCATGTCTACGTGTGCGTAGTGGCGCTTCTCAGACTCATACTCCTGGTGAGAAGTAGCGATGGTGATACCACGAGCCTTCTCTTCTGGAGCGTTATCGATTTGGTCGTAAGCGACTGCCTTGTTAACATCACTTGGCAAACGCTTTGCGAGTACATTAGTAATCGCAGCAGTTAAAGTGGTTTTACCATGGTCGACATGACCCATGGTGCCGACGTTAATGTGCGGCTTGGAACGGTCAAAATTTGCCATTCATTCTCCTTTTTATTACATTACGGTTGGAGCGCTAATAAAAACCAGCTCCAAAACTCTACCATACTATTTTAGACTATTTTTCCCCACTTGTAAAGAGCTTTTAGAGAAAAATCTCACCAAAATTCTTGCAAAAAACTCTTGACAACCGTAAAACTTATGTATATAATGAGGATACAAAAGGTCTAACACAAAAAATAAAATAAAAGGAACAAGTATGTTTACATTATTAAAAACCAAGCTGCTGAAGCGCTTCTTACTAGCACTCACCTCTTCCATTGCGATTATTGCAGGCGCTTTTATTGCGGTGAAGAATATTCAAATTGGTGTTGTCGAAGCCGCAGGGGAACAAGCGAAAGTTAGCAGTAGCGGTGAGATTATACGTTATGATGGCAGCGGTGCCACTTATCGATATTCGGTTGAGATAGGCGGAGAACCTTATAAGGCCCTCTGTGCAGAGCCGTCTAAGAACCCCCCGGCTGGCGCTAGCTACGATTATTCTTCATTAAATAACGACAAAATTAAACTATTGGTTTACCTTGCCACTAATAATAGTGGCTCTGCCAACGAGCTAGTGAATGCTCTATATGGCAATTTGGCTAACACCGATGACCAACGTTTTGCGTACATTCACGCCACGATTGGTGTAATTAATGGCGATGACGCCGGACTGTCTACTAACCTCGATAAAATTCGAACGATAGCTAACGGTACCGACGAAGACGAAGAAAGTCTAGCCTATGCAATTAGCCATAATGCAGATGCTTGGCTAATTGCAAAAAATTACACGCTTTACACTACTAATCCAGACAGCGACTCGTTTTATCAGTCTGTCGTATGGATAAAGTCTGACCCTCAATATGGCGATCTTAAAATACAAAAATGCGACAGCGAGACTAGAAAATGTGACAGTGCACAGGGCCAGGCCAATTTTAGTGGTATTGAGTTTGAAATCTATAATGCTTCTGGCAACAGAATTTACAATCCCGGCGATGGTCAGTTTTATAATGATGGTACTCTTATTGCTTCTGGCTCTACCGATACTAATGGGCTACTTATCGTTAGAAATTTGCCTATCGGTATAAAATATCGAGTTAAAGAAACTAAAACTAATGTCAGCTATCTGCTTACCGCGTCAGAGCAGACTCCTACTATTATCGCTGGTAGTGCTGCTAACGAACTGAAATTTTACGACGACGTTATCCGTGGCGATGTCAAATTCACTAAAACCAGCGATGTAGACGGCGAGCCAATGTCTAATGTAGTTTTCAAAATCAAATCTACTAGTGGCGTCAAAGAGGAGCATTTAGTTGTGTCGGACGAAAACGGCGTTGTGGATACTTCTGCAGCTCACGCTTCCCACAAATTCCACACTAATGGCTATGACGATATGGAAGAAGATGAAATAGAATATCTTGCCTATGGCACTTGGTTTGGCGCAGCTAATGCCGTAGATGACGACAAAGGGGCACTCCCATACGACACATATGAAATTACCGAATTAGAATGCGATGCCAACAAATTCTGTTACGATATTGGCGACACCAAGAAAACTGTTACCATTAAAACCAATGGCGAGGTAGTAGATCTTGGTGAGTGGTCTAATGACTGTGCGGAGTTTAGTATCACTACCACCGCTACGGATAATGCCGACGGCGATAAGATAGTTGCTTTTAATGAAGATATAGAAATTAAAGATGTGGTGGACTACTGCCTTAAAGAGGATATGGAATTTACTATTAAGGGTGTAGTAATGAACAAAAACACTAAAGAGCCACTTTTGGTTGATGGTAAAAAAGTAGAACAAACCATTACGCTCACACCGGATAGCACTTGCGGAACTACCGAAATGATCTACAGTCTAAATACTAAAGATTTGGGCGGCACAGATCTAGTGATTTTCGAAGAGCTTTACTATGGAGATGAGCTTATCCTCTCTCACTCAGATTTCGATAATGCCAGCCAGACCGTCTCGGTCGCTCCACCGCCACCAGATACTGGTGCTATCACAAAAACCGCCAACGGAGGCATCCTGTCTGATAACGCAACGATAATAGTGTTCGCCATTGGTGGCAGTCTCGGCCTATATGCTAGCGCGAGGGCATTCTCCAGGAAAAGATTCCTTAATAAAAAATACTAATCAAAGTAAGTAAAAATAATCGGTCGTATGGCCGATTATTTTTTATAGTCGGAAATAGCTAAATGTTTAATGATGATTTTTTTCTGCCCCCCCAAATAAAAAGACCAGATAATTTTATCTGGTCTTTTTATTATTTTGAGCTAGATTATTTCGAATTTCTCTTCTCAATAATCTCTTGCGCTACGTTTGGCGGAACTTCCTCGTAAGCAAAGAGCTCCATGGAAGAGGCTGCACGGCCCTGCGTCATACCACGCAAATCACCGGTGTAGCCGAACAAGTTTGCCAGCGGGCAGAACGCCTTAATCAGCTTAGCACCACCGTTCAGATCTTCCATTTCGTCAATCCGGCCACGGCGAGAGTTGATATCGCCAATTACGTCACCCATAAATTCTTCTGGAGTGGTGATTTCAAGTTTCATCACAGGCTCCAAGAGTACTGGGTTAGCTTTCTTGATACCTTCACGAGTAGCTAAAGCACCAGCCAAGGTAAAGGCGAGCTCGGATGAGTCCACATCGTGGTAGCTACCATCATAAAGTGTAGCCTTAATATCTACTACTGGATAACCAGCGATAACGCCACCAGCAAGTGTGTCTTCCACGCCTTTTTGTACCGGCTTGCGGTATTCTTGAGGCACCACGCCGCCTTTAATTTGGTCAATAAATTCAAAGCCTTTCCCTGGTTCGTTTGGCTCAAACTTAATCCATACGTCACCGTACTGACCACGACCACCAGACTGTTTAATGTGCTTACCTTGTGCCTCTGCGGTACCGCGAATAGTTTCACGATAAGCTACTTGTGGTGCGCCAGTATTGGCTTCTACATTATGTTCGCGTTTCAAACGGTCTATAATGATTTCTAGGTGTAACTCACCCATGCCAGAAATGATTGTCTGGCCAGTTTCTTCATCAGTATGCACGCGGAAGGTTGGGTCTTCTTCTGCCATTTTAGAAAGCCCAAGCCCCATTTTTTCTTGGTCGGCTTTAGTCTTCGGTTCGACGGCGATAGACACTGGTGGATCTGGGAATTCGATAGACTCTAGTAAGATTGGATGTGCTGGATCACAAAGAGTAGTACCAGTGGTACAATTCTTGAGCCCTACGATAGCGGCAATGTCACCTGCGCCAATCTCTGAAATCTCTTTACGATCGTTAGCATGCATACGTACCAAACGCCCGATTCTTTCCTTGTCACCAGTTGTGGCATTATATACGGTGTCACCAGACTTTAATTTACCAGCATATACGCGTACAAAGATTAACTTACCTACGAACGGATCTGTTGCAATCTTAAATGCCAAAGCTGTCAAAGGTTCAGAGTTTTCAGCCTTGCGTACGATTTCGTCACCAGTCTTTGGATTGGTGCCTACGGTTTGACCTTGGTCACGATCTAGAGGTGATGGCAAGTAATCGGTCATGAGGTCTAGAACTTTTTCTACAATCACACCACGACCATCGCCACCAGTTACTAAGAAGAAATCGCCGTCAAGCACGCGCTTGCGTAGTGCTGCCTTTAGCTCGTCTACAGTAATAGCGTCTTCGCCTTCCTCAAAGAACTTATTCATCAAGTTTTCATCGGCTTGGACGGCTTCCTCTACCAACATCGAACGAGCATTTTTGGCCTTCTCTACCATATCGGCTGGAATTTCACCGACTGTTAGCTCGTGGTCGGCATAATCCTTATAGGTGTAAGCCTTCATATCTACTAAATCTACTACGCCACAAATATCTTTTTCAAAACCAATTGGCAAGTGGATTGCTACTGCGTTTTTAGACAAGCGCTTGTGGATAGAATCTAGTGATTTATAGAAATCGCCACCAATCTGGTTAATTTTGTTTACGAAACAAATACGTGGAATACCATATTTAGTAGCCTGGCGCCATACAGTCTCAGACTGCGCCTCTACGCCCATCTTGCCGTCAAATACCACCACGGCACCATCTAGTACACGTAGTGAACGCTCTACCTCGGCGGTAAAGTCAATGTGGCCCGGGGTATCAATAATGTTGATTTGATGATTTTTCCAGAAAACCGTTACCGCGGCAGAGGTAATAGTGATACCACGTTCCTTTTCCTGCTCCATCCAGTCGGTATCGGCACCACCAGTGCCACCCTTCACTAGGTCAATTTTATGTTTCAACCCCGTGCGATACAAAATCGCTTCTGAGGTAGTAGTTTTGCCTGCGTCAATATGAGCGATAATCCCGATATTCCGCAGATTTTTTAGGTCTTTAACTTCAGTAGCCATATGCTCCTTTTAATTTATTATTTTGGTCTTTTTTAAGCTCCACACTCAAAAACAAGACATATTTTGCTAAATTATACCATATCTACTGCAAAAATAAAATGAAATTTAATCTAAAATTTTGGCCAAGAAAAATCCCCGAGCGAACTCGGGGCCCCAGGCCTAGCCTGAATGAGGAGAAATAGGGGTTAGATTGAAACTTCAATAATCGGAGCCTCGAATTTTTTGGTTGAATTAGTCAGCATGTCCCATCTTCCATTTGATTTTAAGTCATCCTTAAAGATCTGTAAAATGCTTTGGTATGCATCCTCCAGCTTATCCGCTGGTATCCCTGACCATTCCTGCAGTATATCGTTCGGAATAGACACTCCGCCCTTATACCACACCAAGAACATTCTTACTGGCATCCCGATTCTTTGTTCCGTAAGATAGAAGTGATCACCGGCTTTAGAACTAGCAGCTTTACAAGCTGCATGCTTCAACTTTCTGTATTTACGCTTGTGGTATACTACATCTAAGTGACCGTACTTCAACAGTAGATCATTGAAACATGCATTCACTGCCGGGATATTATAGTCTTCTAATGACTCTGGCGACATCGACGCCACCAAGTCAAGCTGTAGAATATCGCTCCATAAAGATAATGCGACTTCTACGGCTTGCAATAGATACCGTTTGCCGTAATACTTGTAGAAATCCAGAACGCCGTAGGCGATGATCAACACCTTTTCGGTCCTGGGGATGCTCGAGTATATAAACGGTCTTCGTATGAAATCTTTTGCCTTTTTGCTATAATACCTTTCCCTGCGATAGTTTCCTATCCTCTTTCTCTCCTTTCTCTTTTTCCTTGCTTGGAGGAAATTAGAGATGAATGTTAAAACTACTTTTGCTATTTTCATAGACAGCACCGGTCCTGTTTTTTATTTGGCTAGGCTGCAAACCTCCTATCCATATCATCATTATACCACACATGCTTATTCTTGTCAAGCATAAACCACTAGATTTGGTTGAAAGGCAGGAAAAATCCCAGTACTGGCTGTACTGGGATTAGAGAGGATAATAGTCATCCTGAGCCGAAAAGATTATTCATTATTCAATTGTTCATTAACTAGCAATAGGGTTTAGATTTGCGACTGGCTCTGGATCGCGCCTACCGGATGACTTTTAATGTTCGGACGTGTTACTAAAACGATAAAAAACGATTTTGTGTGTTCGCATGCCTACGCATCTGTGAACGTATGCGCGGATTTTTACCGAGGCTACTGTATTAGGGGAAGTGAAAAAAACTTAGATAACATAACTTCCGCAAACGGTAGCCTCTTAAGCTACTTCGGCACAAGCTTATCGTACGCTTGTGCCGCCACGGTGAAGGGGGTACTTTGCTGATTATCATCCCCCAGCGGCTTCTCCAAGAGGCCTAATCCTTCAGGTACTGGCCGCCCTATTGGTGCGGCAAAACCTGGGATCCTCATCGGGAAAAATGTTCGCGTCAAGGATAATTTCCTCCTTTCCGGCTGGGACGTAGTATATACTTACGTCAATGACGAGCCACCGTCCTGGGTTTATTTTCCTACAATCGTTTTAAATAACACAAGACAGATATCACCGTCTATGTAGACCATCTTACCGCATCCATTAGCATCCGTCAAGCGCTTAAGCTAACTTTTTTCGTAAAATCTCTTGCACGGCAGATGGATTAGCTTTACCATGGGATTCTTTCATCACTTGTCCCACCAAGAAACCAATCACTTTTTCTTCCCCAGCCTTAAAATCGGCCTGGGCCTTCTGAGTCTCTGGCTTAGCTAGAACCGTATCTACTATTGCTTCTAGGGCGCCCAAATCATTTTCTTGAATTAACCCCAATTCCTTAGCGATGACCTTAGTGTCGCGGCCTTTCATTTGTGGATCAAACAATCGGAGGAATACCTCTTTTGTAGCGGTAGAGCTGAGCTCTTTCTTTTCGTTCATCTCTGCCAGGTCATTTAATTGCTTTGCAGTTGGCAAATCATTGAGATATTCCGCCGATTTTTCCTCAGCTAGTAATACAGAAGTAAACAGATTCGCAATTGCTACCACATATTTCTCATCAATCTCAGCAAGTTTTTTCATTAATTCGGCATAATCTAGTAGAACCTCTAAAATTTCAGCCTTCAAAACACCGCCAAACTTCTTGCGATAACCT
This sequence comes from Candidatus Saccharimonadota bacterium, assembly GCA_017421325.1. Lineage (GTDB taxonomy): Bacteria > Patescibacteriota > Saccharimonadia > Saccharimonadales > Saccharimonadaceae > Nanosyncoccus. The sequence goes on along the minus strand of JAFOJO010000024.1, from coordinate 41,770 downwards.
GTTGGCATTAGCGGCAATTTTGCGGATTCTGTCTCAATGAATTCAGCGGTTAGATTAATCGGTGGTAAGTCTGGCTCTGGCATATAGCGATAGTCTTTAGCCTCTTCCTTGCTACGCTGCCCGGTAGTTTTGCCTGTGCTATCGTTCCAACCCCTAGTTTCTTGTACTACCTTTTCACCAGCATCTAGTATTTTGCTCTGTCGTGCAATTTCATATTCTACGGCTCGCTCTACGCTTCTGAATGAATTTAAATTCTTCACCTCGGCGCGCGTACCAAGCTCAGTAGCGCCTTCTGGCGCCAAAGAAACATTTACATCAAAACGCATATTGCCATTATATAAATCTCCATACGATACCCCGGCAAAAGTCATCAGCCGCCATAGTTCCTTACAATAATCGTGTGCATCTTTCGCCGAGTGAATATCCGGCATAGAAACAATTTCAATTAGTGGCGTATCTACGCGGTTTAAATCCACCAGTGAATACATATCAAAATGCGTTAATTTGCCCGCATCACCCTCTAGGTGTGCGTGCTCTATGCGAATTCTGGCACCGGATGGCAATTCCACATAACCTTCACCGATAATCGGATGATAAAACTGAGTAATCTGATAGCCTTTTGGTGAATCTGGGTAGAAATAATGTTTACGATCAAACCTAGAATAAGCATTAATTTCGCAGTTCATGGCCCTACCAGCCAAGATTGCAAACTTTATTGCTTCCCCGTTTAGACGCGGCAGCATGCCTGGCAAGGCATAATCTACCGGCGATACGCAAGAATTTGGCTCTTTACCGCGCGCATCGTTATCTACTTCGGAAAATAATTTCGTTTTGGTGGCTAGCTGTACATGACATTCTATGCCAATTGTAGGTATATATTTCATTATATGGCTCCTAAATCTTTTAACGCTTGCTTATAAACCGCCAACGCATTAGATGCTTTTTTATGACTCATCTCCAAATCGGGCTCGTGCGCGATAGCATTACGTAATTTGTGTGCCCGCCACACCGCATTAATATCTGTAAATCTTCCACCAGAACGCTTTAATCTATCCCCCATAGTTTTGCCCGGCACACCCATCTCTATCAGTGCTTTATCCAGTAATTTGTCCGCTTCTATCACTGTCGTTATAAAAGTGGCTGGATTATCTTGAGATAATTTATTTTCAATCGCCAAAAACCGTGACTGATAAGCTTCTACATTAAAATGGTGCCCGCGCTTACCAGTTAATAAAATTGCAATAAATACCAGCACGGCTACGAATAGTATCGCAAAGATAAAAGTTACTACTCCGCCGTCCATTATATTAGCTCCTTAGAGAATTCGATTAAATTCTTATCGCTGCGTCGCGGGCCAATCAGCTGTAGCCCTAGGGCGACGCCATCCTCTGTCTTACCGGCCGGTATAGTAAGGCCAGGTACGCCAGCAAGGTTTAATGGTACCGTCATCGCATCTTCTAGATACATAGTTACCGGATCACTAGTTTTTTCGCCTAACTTAAAGGCTGGATTTGGCGTAACCGGTGAAAGTATAAAATCGCACTTCTCGAAGGCTTTTGTGTACTCCTGCACGATTAAAGTTCGCGCTTTGGCTGCTTTTAGGAAATATGCATCATAAAATCCGCTAGACAATACAAAGTTCCCGATCATAATCCTGCGTTTATTTTCTGGCATAAAACCTTCACCGCGTGTATTCTTATAGAGCGCGTCTAAATCTTCCGATTTTTCCGAACGAAATCCGTATCGCACTCCGTCATAGCGCGATAAATTACTTGCTACTTCTGCCGGTACAATTATGTAATATGCCGCGAGCGCATATTTTAAAGCCGGCATTTCTAAATCTACGATTTCATAGCCCTTAGATTTTAGTAGCTCGATTTTATTCTGTAAAGCTTTGCGGATTTCTGGATGTACTGAGTTGTTGTCAAAATCCTTGATAATTCCGACCTTAGTAATCTTTTTGGCGCCTGCATTGTCGTAGTAATCTGGTAAAGTCGTAAGGTCTTTTTCGTCTTGCCCGCTCGCAATCTCCATTAATAAATTCATATCGTCTGGGGTTTTTGTAAAGAATCCAATACAATCCGTAGAGGACGCCATTGCTACTACGCCATAGCGCGAGATAGTGCCATACGTAGGCTTTAATCCATATACGCCATTGAATGAAGCCGGTTGGCGTATAGAACCGCCAGTATCGGTGCCAGTTGCAAACTCTACAATATCTAATGCTACCGCTACCGCCGAACCGCCAGAAGATCCACCGGCAACTCGTTCTTTATCGCAAGCATTGTGCGTTGGCCCAAAATACGAATTTTCTGTAGATGATCCGTGTGCAAATGCATCCATATTGGTGCGCCCAACCATAATCGCACCTTCCGCCTCTAATTTTTCTACTGCTGTAGCTGTCACCGGCGACACAAACCCCTCCAAAATATGCGAAGCCGCGGCAGTTTGCCCTTCAGGGCTGAGAAAATTATCCTTCAAGGCATACGGCACGCCAGCCAGCCGCCCCACTTCTTCCCCGCGGGCGATTTTCGCATCAATTTCGCGTGCCTTTTCCAAAGCACCTTCTTCGTTCAAAAACGTAAAAATATTATAATCTGCAAAATGCTTGGCTTTTTCCAAAGCATCACGCACCAATCTCTCGGCTGTTACTTTTTTGTTTGCTATTTTCATAATACTTTCGGTACCTTTATTTGATTATCTTTTTCTTCTTTAGTCAAGGCTAATAACTCCTCACGTGTGGCATCTTGTGGCAAAATTTCGTCTGCCCGCCACACATTTTCCATTTCAAATACCTGATAGGTTGGCTTAGTATTGTCGGTGTCTAATTCTTCTAACTGCGAAATATAGCCGATAATTCCCTGCAAATCTTGCCCCAAAGACGTAATTTCCGACTCACTCAAAGAAAAATCTGACAAATCCGCCAAATGTATAATGTCCTCGCGTTTTATTTCCATATCCTAAATTATACCACTACTTGGCGTTTCTAAACAAAATTTTCTTAAAGTAGCTAAAGATTGGCTTAGCTTCCTTCAGGTCCAAGAAATAACTTGCCACGATATACGCAACAGCCGAAATCGTTGAAATCGCCAAGAATTTCGGAATGGTGATTACTAACGAATTATCTGTCGCCATCAGCGGAATAAACTTAGTCATCGAAAATGCCACACATCCAGCAATTATCGTGGCAAACGCCATTCTTAACATTGCCCGCCAAAAAGCCTTATCTAATAATTCTTTCTTTGACCTTTTTTGCAAAATATACAGCAGGATAATAATTTCTACAATTGCGCCGATAGACTGCGCGAGGCCCAACCCGTCCACCCCCCAGCCTAGCACGTAAAACCATATTGATAGCAAAATCGTTAGCCCAATCGCAACGATAGATACCACGAATGGTGTTTTGGTATCTTGGTAGGCGTAAAATCCGCGCGAAGCAATATGAAACACGCTGCGCGCAAAAATCGCGATACACAAAGTGCCAAGTATTGAAGCGATTGTGCCGTTGCTATCGTTATTGCCAATGTTGGAAATAAAACTGGTTACATAACCCCGCCCAAAAAACGCAATTACCGACACCGGCAATGCTATCCAAATAATTGTACGTAGCGCCTGTCGAAAAGTATTGTTAAATTCCCCTTTTTCGCCGTTACCTAATTCTTCGGTTAGTTTTGGAAAAAAAGCGGTAGAAATTGCTACACCAATTAAATTTACCGGCATTAAATGTAAAGAAGATGCCTGGTTAAACGACCTCACCGCCCCAGCGCCCATCCGCGAGGACAAGTTTGTGTTTACGATTCCATTTATGTAGTCAATCCCCTGATCTAGTGACCGCGCTGGCAATAGACGCAAAATAGACCTAAATCCTTGATTTTTCCAATTAATTTTGAAATTATAGTCCATTCCTAGGCCAAATAGTCCAATCAAAGACACGATTAGCTGCATAATCGCCCCCAGTATTACGCCTAGCGCCACACCCATAATCCCGCCGCCAAATACTTCTACGCCAAAGACATTAATCCCGCCCGTAAAGCAAGTAATACCAATGATAATACCAATGTTATAAATCGCCGGCGCAAAGGCGTAAAATACAAAACGTCCCACGGCCTGCTGAATAGAAGTCAGCACCGTAGCAATAGAAAACAAAAACGGATTAATCGCAATCACCCGTGTCATATTAATAGCGAGAATCATGCCAGACTCGTCTAATCCTGGACTCACAATATAGCGAATTAAAGGGTCCGCAAAAATCATAATCAGCACACTAGTAATTAAGGTTAAAATTGCAAACAAATTAAGTAAACTAGAAGAAAGTTCCCACGCTGATTTTTTGTTACCCGAAGCTAACCTTTGATTAAATACTGGAATAAACGATACTGCTAACGCGCCCGAAGTCAAAATAAAAAACATAAAATCTGGTATGGTAAACGCTGCCGTATAAGCATCGATCCCGGTAGGATAAGTGCCCAAGTAATAGGAATTTAACAAGCGGTCGCGAAATAACCCAAGTAAAGCCGAGACCAAAGTAGACGAAGCTAGTACGATCGCTGCCGATTTTACCGACAGCTTCATATTGGCCAATCTTACCACCGACTTAAACTTAAATCTTCGCATATAATTCATTATAACAAATTCGATAATCGATGTATAATAAAAACATGAAATTTGTTTTAATCTCGGTTGAAGAATTTAAGAAATTTGCCAACCAAAATCAGTATCGCTCTTTCACTCAAACATCAGAAATTGCCAGTTATAGAGAATCTGAAGGTTGGACATCATATTACTTTGCCGTGAAAGAGGGTGAAGAAATTCTTGCAGCCGCCCTAGCTTTTGCTAAACCTACTTTTTTTGGTAAATCACTTTTTACTATACCAGGAGGCCCACTGCTAGATTTAGAAAAGACCGCGCTCACTAAGTTTTTCCTCTCCAAAATTCGCTCTTATGCTAAAACGCATAATGGCTACGTGTTACAAATTAGTCCATATTACGAACTCATCCAACGTGACCGCAATGGCATTGAGGTCGAGCATGGTTTCAACCATCAAAAGGTTGTTTCTGCTCTCCAGAGCCTAGGTTTTAAGCCAGTACAACACGCTTCTCAGCCAAAATATCTTTTTGCGTTGGATATTAATGGTCGCACTGCCGACGAACTTTGGTCCGAATTTAAGAGAAATACTAGAAATCATATTCGTAAAGCCGAAAAAATGGGCGTAGAAATACGCGAAATTGACGAAGATGAACTTCCCAAGCTTAAACAAATTACAGAATCTACGTCCGAACGTCGCAACTTTACCGACCGCCCATTAGCGTATTATGAGAAAATGTACCGACTTTTTGTGCCAAAAAACGAAGCCAAATTCATTCTCGCCGAAGCCAAGATTGACGGCAAAACAGTACCACTCTCGGCAGCTATGTTTATTATGTATGGCGACGAAATCATCTATCTATTTTCTGGCTCAGATCAAAAATACATGCGAGATTACAACGCACAATATCTTATTCAGTGGTATATGATTCAATACGCCGCCAAGCACCATTTTAAACGTTATAATTTTTATGGCATTCAAGGCTTGCCCGACCCAAATGCCAAAGATTACGGGATTTACGAATTTAAAAAAGGTTTTGGCGGGCACGTTATTGAATTAGTTGGCACTTACGAATCCTCATTAAATGCATTTTATTATCTAAATAAAATGCTAGCTAAAATTAAAAATCATTTGCATCGATAATAATTTAAAAACACTCGCGCCCGCAGTTTTAATGGTTTTTGTTTTAAAAAGATATTTTTCCGCCAATTTGGAAAATATTGTTTTAGCATTTGTCGTGAACGCCTGAAGCCACTGTGCCCTTCTTTAAATTTGCCAAAATCCTTAGCCGAATCTATCAGTAAATTCCAAATAAAAAACCACTCCAGTTCATTATAATAATTCCTCACTGCCCCTTTTTCATCGAACCTTGCATAAAGTCCCGCTAGTGCCGAAAAAATATCAAAATAATGCGGGTCCCAGCTAGTTTTATGTAGTACCGATTCTGGATTTTGATAATAATTATACAAAGGCTCATCTACGCAAGCGAATTTATCTGTGTAAAGTATTAATGCTGACATTAGTTCCATATCTTCATGAATAATTCCCTCGCGGAATTTAAAATTATTTTTATTCCACCAAGCTCTCCTTATGATAAACTGCCACGGCCCAGCGCCGTATCGTACAAATTTACTTTTATAATCATTTTCATGGGGGCATATAGCTGATAAGAAATTTGTATGGCCATCTGGGAAAATTCTTTTCGCACCCATCATTACTAAATCTACTGTTTTCTCTTTAGCCCTCTCCGCTAACTTTACTACAGCATCGCTGCTAATAGTGTCGTCCGCATCTATAAACCAAATATATTTCCCAGTAGCTTTCGAAACGCCATAATTTCTGGTTGCTGCTGCGCCTGGCGTCTTTTGTTTGTATAAAAATATCGTTTCTGGATATTTTTTCTGATATTTCTGCATCAAAGCACCAGATTTATCTGTCGAATTATTGTCAATCAACAAAATTTCTCCACGCCCATCAAAATTGCTTAAAGCCTGCAATGTGGATTGTATACATTTATCCAAATATTTCTCCGCATTGTAAACTGGCACAATAATCGAGATATCCATAACTTTTATTATAGCATGGGGCGATATTGCATAATTCATTATATTGAGGAACATAAAGGCAAAATTTACCCTTAGGTAAATTCTTGCCGCCGAAGGGGCGAAGCAATGTGATATAATTTAATATCACATTGCGAAGCTTCCGAGATATGATGAATTATGCAGCAATATAAAGTATATTCTTAATGGCTACGTTTTGTTTTTGCGGTTTTTACATAAATTATGTATAATATATGCATGGTAAAGAAAAAATCTGAGGTTATTTTGCCGTTCAAGAATAAAACGACTAAACAACCCAAAAAAACTGCGAAAAAGAATATGAAATTATATACCAGCCTTAGCTACAAGCATAAGGCTAAGAAAGAGGCTGAAGCTAGGCGCCGCGCCGAAGAGCTGGCCAAACTTCCTAAAGACCCAGTTAAGCGTTTTTTTGCGCGTCTGCACCCAAAGCGCGTATTCAAATGGTGGTTTTCCAAGCGTGGTCAAAAAACCATTTGGAAAACTATTGCCGCCTGTTTTTTGGTTTTAGTAATCTTTATCGGCGGCCTCTTCCTTTACTATAAAAAGGATCTCGATGAAATCCGTCTCGATGAAATGTCAATTTCTGAAACCGTCAATACTTATCTAGATCGTAATGGCGAAGTGCTCTGGAAAGATACCGGTAATGAAAACTATCGCTTAGTAGTGGATGCCGATGAAATTTCGCCCTATATGTATCAGGCTACTGTCGCCATCGAAGATCGCAACTTCTACAACCATATCGGCGTAGATTTTGGCGCTCTTGTGCGGGCGACATTTTCTACTCTCGGCGGCCATGGTGTACAGGGTGGCTCTACATTAACTCAACAGCTTATCAAGCAAGTTTACTTTGCCGATGAAGCTGCCAGTGAAAACCGCGGTGGCCTTGCTCGTAAAATTAAGGAACTAATTTTAGCTATCGAGCTAGAGCGTATGTATTCCAAAGACCAAATTCTTACCATGTATCTTAACCAATCGCCTTATGGTGGTCGCCGTAACGGCGTAGAGTCTGCCGCACAAACTTACTTCGGTAAGTCCGCTAAAGACCTAACTCTAGCCGAGTCAGCTTTGCTGGCCTCCATTCCAAATAACCCTGGTGTATTTAACCCATATAATGAATACGGCCACGAACAGCTACTTTGGCGTCAGCAATACACTCTAGATGTGATGGCAGAAATGGGTTATATTACTAAAGACGAAGCGGAAGAGGCTAAGCAAGTGGCTGTGCTAGACACTATCAAGCCAGAATCTGCCCAATATTCTAATATGCTAGCTCCGCATTTTGTGCTCGAGGTGCGTAAACAATTAGAAGATAAATACGGCATCCAAACTATGCGGGCCGGTGGCTGGACTATTAAAACTACTCTAGACCTTCGCGCGCAAAAGATTGCCGAAGATGCAGTAAATGTAGGTATGGGTTTCTCCTACAAAAATAATAGCGATAACGTAGCGTTGGTTTCGGTAGACGTAGAAACTTCGCAAATAGTTGCTATGGTTGGCTCAGCGGATTTTACAAATCCTGCTTATGGCGAATTAAACGTAACCACTGACGGCCTAATTGAACCGGGCTCTTCTATCAAACCGATCTTGGACTATACCCCACTCTTTATGCAACGCGAAGGTGTTAACTATGGCCCAGGCTCTATCTTGAGAGACGAGAACATCAACAGGCTCTATTGTGCCGGCTACTCCGGTGGCTGTTCTCTGACTAACGCTACCAATACTTTCTATGGTGATGTTACTATTCGTTTTTCATTAGGCCACTCTCTAAACATTGCCGCAGTTAAGGCGCTTTATATTAACGGCATAGACAATTCGCTTGAAATTGCTCATGCACTTGGCGACAGCACTTATTGTGAAGGTCGTGAGGGGTATGGTTTGTCTATTGCTATTGGCTCTGGCTGTGGTGTTCGCATGGTAGAGCATGCCAATGCTTATGCTTCTCTTGCCCGCGGTGGTTCATATAAAGATTTAGCCTATGTGCTAGAAGTTAAAAATTCTTCTGGTGAAACTATTGAGACTTGGGAAGATAAAGAAGCTACCCGCGTGGTAGACGACCAAGTCGCCTACATGATTTCAAATATTCTAAGCGATGGCAGCGCCCGTTTTAGTATCTATGCCGCTGGCGGCTCGCAGAGTTTTGGCTATGTAGTTCCAGATGTTTGGACTGCTACCAAAACTGGTACTACTACTACCTCTAATGCTGCTGAAACCAAAGATTCCTTAATTGAAAGTTATTCTACTGCCCTCTCTACGTTTGTCTGGAATGGCAACCACGACGGCGCGGGGCTTTCCTCAAATGCTAACGATGTCGTCAGAAACACCGTCGGTACCTATATGGAACGCGTCCACAAAGAAGTTTACGAGCCAGATGGTCGCTGGCATTATGGCGATCAGCCAGCTAAGCCGGCCGGCATCCAAACCCTCACCGTTAACGGTAGAACTGACATTTGGCCTAGCTGGTTTAACTCTAGCAAAAACTCTGGCGTCGCTAAAGAGAAACTGGTGTTCAACCGCTATAACCATTTGCTAGCTTCTAGCTGTACACCAGAAGATTACAAGATTGAAGTAGAAGTCACTAAAACTACCGACCCCATGACCGGCAACGATGTATATAGCGTGCCAGAGCCATACGACCGCAACACTAGCGACCCTTGCGACTATACTCCTCCGCAAGTTGCCCTCTCTACTAGCGGTAATAACATCATCGCTACGGTTAAGCGCGGTACTTACGATATTGCTGGCTACACGCTCTATGTTAACGGTGTAGAACAAGGTGGTATTTCGTTAGGCGGAGATGGCGTGGTCCATGGCTATACCCTAAAAGGCACCGAAACATCCATCAGCTTTACCGTTTCCGATTCTTCGGGCTATGTTGCTACTAGCGAAATGACACTTACCCCTACCAAGCAACCTGCAGTGGATAGTGATTCAAGCTCAAGTTCGAACTCGAGTTCAAAACCAGGTAAACCTACACCATAGCGTTTAAAGGTAAACCAGCGGGCCAGTTTAAGGATTGGCCCGCTTTTTATCGCACATATACTTTTTGGCTGTACATATAATATATAGTAGCCCCAAAAACGCCAAAATACGCTATATCTAGCGTTTTGCACACCTACTATACGCTATATATAGCGTATGTGTCCCACTATATATTATATATAGTGCTATTTTCTGGCAATTCTAGCGAAAATCATCTTCCCAGCTGAAGTCTCGTGGAATTTCACAAATTCTACTGTGAGCTCCCGCCCCACTTTGTTGGCGGCTTTATCTACCACTACCATAGTGCCGTCTGATAGATGCCCCACTCCCTGCCCCCGGCCCGAGCCTTTTTCTAATATTTTTAGCTTCATTTTCTCGCCCGGTAAAAATTCACTTCTTACTGCAAGCGCTAGATCATTAATATTTAGCGTAGGGATTTTCTCCGCCGCCGCTACTTTAATTAAGTTATAATCTAGCGTCAGTATTACGCCCTTATTTTCTTTGGCCAGCCTCAGCAGTTCCTCGTCCACCTTTTTTCGCCCCTCGATGCCATTATCTAGTATCTCGGTATTTACTTCTATTACTCGCTCTAATTCCGCTGCTACTTCTAGCCCGGCTCTGGCGCGGTTTCGTTTTTCCGTATCTTTCCCGTCTGCCAGAAGCTGTAGCTCCAGTAGTACGCTTTTTAGTATTATTAAATCCCCATCCATGAATCCGGTCCGGGCAATATTTAGTATTCGCCCGTCTATTAGAGCCGAAGTATCTACGTAGATTTTCCTACTCCCACCCTTTATCGGCTTATATTTGCTAGCGGTGAGAAAACTTGTTTCGGCAAAAATTGCCAAAGTTAATATTAAAATAAATAATTCCATAATCTTTATTCTATCATATCTTCGCCGTGCTCTAGCGCATAGGTGTGGTTTTTAGCCAAAGTTTCCTGATATTTTAGTATCAAATCATCCCGGTCATATAGTTTTGCCACATCTGTGGTGATGTCATAACGTGACGCTACATTTCTACGCAGCATTTCAAACGGTGTGGTGGTAGAGCCTTCTTCATTATAGCCGTGTACCCTCAGCCGCCCACGTATGGTATAGTTTTCCAAAATATTTTCCAAAGTTTCTGGATAGCCATGAAAATTCGCAATAATTGGCTTATCTTTGGTAAACATTTCGGCAAATTTTTCCGCGCTAAGTTTATTTTCCGTAGTACCAATCGCTCGGTAAGATAGTGAGTTTATATATACCAAACGAATTTTTACTTCTGGCAAATCTTCCTTCAATATCTTTATTGCTTCTACCATTTCTTTTGCCACCAAATCCCCTGCCGCAGTAAATACTATATCCGGCTCGGGGTCCGAAATAAATTCGTATATAGTGGCTCCATCTTTTATTTCCTGCTCCGCTTGTTCTTTATTTAGATATCTCGGCTCGTCTATTTTGTTAAAGGTAGCCAGATTTACTACATTGGTAGAATTTATCATAAAGTTATAGGTTACTTCTGCCGCTACGTCGTCTATTGGGAAAATGCAATTCGCCAAATTACTTGGCACGCTCAGTAAAGTAGAAATCAACGCTGGCGATTGGTGAGTGTAGCCGTTGTGATCTTGTCGCCAGCAGGTAGAGGTAGAAAGCAGGTTTGCCGCTGGCATTGGTGCCCGCCAGCTCACTTCTTTGGCTTGTTTAATAAACTTTATTTGTTGTAATAGTTGTGCGGTGATAATCGGGAAGAAGGCTTCATAGCTCCCCATCATGGCTGGCTCACCGTTCATTAGGTGCCCGGTCATCACACTAAATAGCACGTTTTCGGATAACATCTCTACTATCCGCCCATCTTCACCTTCTGGCAAATCCCAAGTTTTAGTCGGCATTGCCCACGCCCGTTTTTCTACGTTAAAAATTTGGTCAAATTTGTTCGACGTAGTTTCGTCTGGCGAAAAAAAGTAAAAATGCGGGTTTTTCTTAAACTCTGCCGCCAAAAGCTCCCCTATTCTTTTTGCAGGTGAATATAAATTCATTTCAATTCCCCTTTCTCAGCATCAAATACTTCCACAAAGTTATATGATTTTAGCCACTCCTCTAGTTGCTTTAGCACTTCTGGGTTGGTTTTTGGGTCTTTCAGTGGGATCTGGTGTGCATCCTGGTGGCGGTTTGGCCCACCCTCGCCTTTCTCGCTTTTTAGAATATAGAACGGTGCTTCTATCTTTTGTACCAAAGCCATTTGGAAACTTTCTATGTCTTCCGCATCTATCCATATGGGCGTAAAACCAAATCCACGAATTAGCTCGTTCATTTCTCTTTCAGATTTACGCGCATAGATAGACGGCGCCGATATTTTATAGCCGTTAAGATGTAGTATTGGTAGTATTTTGCCATTTTTAGCTCCGCCCAGTAAGTTCTTTAAATTAAGTGAATCTATTGCTGTGGCGGTTTCTAGTTCGCCATCGCCTATCAGCACGGCAAGAATCTTTTCTGGGTGGCCTAGTACCACGCCATAAGCATTAGCCAGAGCATAGCCTAGTTCTCCGCCCTCGGTAATAATACCTGGCGTATATGGACTAGCGTGGCTCGGGAATCCATCTGGCCATGAAAAATGTTTGCAAATATACTCTACGCCCGCCGCATTTACTGTAGCCTTTGGGTCTACTTTTTTTAAATCCCCATCCAAAAATAGATTTGCCTGCAATGCCGGAAACCCATGCCCCGGCCCCAGCACAAAACTAAAGTTCGGGTCATCGCCAAAATAGCTTTTGAGATTTGCATACGCTACATTTATGCCGTGGCAAGTACCCCAATGGCCGAGTAGTCTCGGCTTAATGTCTTCTGGTGTTAGCGGCCGTTCCAGTAAAAAGTTATCTTTTAAGTATAGTTGCGCCACTGCCAAATAGTCCGCCGCGCGTATTCGGTGCTTAATTTTCTCTAGATTTTCTATGCCCAACCCGCTCATACCTAAATTATACCATAACCACCTTCAGAAAATGCGTTGTGAAAATAAAAAATATAGGTTATAATAAAAAGGTCATATTTAACTACCTGAGTAAACACTAGAACATTTTTTATAAATAAGTTAAGACTAGGTAAAAGAAAAAACGGCACCGTAAGGTATCGAGCCTTTTACCTAGTTACTAGTGTAGATAGTTAGATATGACACCCTTGCGGTGCCATTTTTGTATGATTACCCCGTTTACAAGTGGCACCACATGGGGGAGTAGTAATTATATATAAGTGAGGTTAAAAGATGGGCCACAAAGTAAAACAATCTTTAATGAGTAGTAGAATAGATTTCTTCTACTATGCTTTCCGTAATGTATTGTTAGTTTCTATTCCTCTCCTTGTGGTTTCTGGTGTTGTTTTATCTCATTTATCATTTCATAGTTCTGCTACTGATTCTAGTAGTGATTCTACTTCCTCCACAGATAGTTTATCCTTTTCTATCTCATCATCCTGTACATTAAGTAGTGTAGTAGATAGTAGTCATACAGCAGAATTGATTAATGGTACTTATACTAATGGTATAGGTAAGACTACCATTACTACACTATGTAATGATGGCAATGGGTATAGTGTATATGCAGTAGGGTATAGTAATAATGAGGAAGGTAATAATAAGCTAGTTAATACAGAAAGTTCTAACTTTAATATAGTATCAGGAACAGCAGAGTCAGGTAATACATCTAACTGGGCTATGAGTCTAAATAACCTAAAAGATGATCCATCGCTTACTCCTCCCGTCATTACATCAGACTATGATGGTATATACGGCATAGTCCCAGATAAGTGGACTAAAGTAGCATCTCTCCCGGCAAAAGCCACTGATATGATCAAAGGGTCATCTTTTACTACCACCTATGCCGTATATACATCATCATCACAGTATGCAGGTACTTATAATGGGCAAGTGAAGTATATGCTAGTGCATCCAAACACCAATAAACCAACACTTAATAATCTAGAATCAGCATTTGCTTCACATGGCATACAACCAATCTACCGAGATGAAGATAACAAATACTATTTCGCTATGCAGGATATGACAGCAGATATATGTAGCTCCGTATCTGGAGATGGAGAAAATACCGCTACACAGCTAGTAGACACCAGAGACGATAAACTCTACTGGGTAACTAAGCTTAAAGATGGACATTGTTGGATGACTAGTAATCTAGATCTAGACATCAGCGGTACGAACGTAGCGACACTAACATCGGAAAACACAGATATCAGTACCACCGCATCCGGTAGTGGTATCTACTCAGCTGGCTATACAGAACAAGATGGCGTCTGGACTTGGACTCCAGTATCTACAGCTATTACGTCTAATTACTATATTTATGGCAATTCAGTTAAACCATCTGCTTGGCCAACCAATAACTACATCACGCCATACTCAGCCGAAGGCGGTGACACGTATTACTATACCTCCAATAACACTAATAACGACACAAGATATAATTCGCTGCAAGATTGCAAAAACGCAAGCCATACAGAAGATGAGTGTAAACGTTACTTTGTTGGCAACTATTACAACTGGTCTGCCGCTATAGCTTCTAACAACTCTACTAATATAAGTACTACTGGAGCCATAGCCTCTAACTCCATTTGTCCTAAAGGTTGGCGTCTACCTAATGCCTCACAGACAGACAACGTTAACAATGAATTTGGTAGGATGTTATATCAAGCTGAAATAACTGCTAAAGTATCTGCCGGTGATGGTTCTGTAGGCTACACGACGGGTGGCTTCAATAAATTACGTTCTAATCCATACTACTTTGTGCGGTCTGGTGATATCGGTGGCGGCCTCCTAGACAGTCCCGGCGTCTACGGCTTCTACTGGTCTAGTACGGTTAGCAGCAGTACCAGCGCTTACAGTCTGGCTTTTGGCGGCAATAATGAAATCTATCCAGCCCGTGGCTACGGCAACTACGGGTGGTCTGTACGCTGTGTTGCTCGCTCCGCCGGCGAATAACTCTGGCGGGTGGCCGTCACGTATTTTTCTGGTAGTATAAAATTTGATTTGGATTTTTAATACGTATATTCCTGACGGCGCCGAGAAAGTTACCCGTAGGGTAATCTTTCCCGGACGCCCAGCGTATGACGTGCTTAAAAATCCAAGTCCCACTACCAGAAAAATATGTGCGGACAGGACCCGCCTATTTCGTAGGCGCAAACAATAAAGTTAGTTTTGAGATTACTGAATTTTGGCGTAATTTTATCGTTAAGGAAAAGAAAGTTTTGAAGTTCCTGCCGACTTATGCTATTATAAAAATAGTGAAAGCTTGCAGGCAGTGATGGATATGCACAGGTTCGGGGCTTTCTTTTTTTATTTCTTCCCATCCATAAATTCTTTAATACGTTCTACTTCGTCACGCAAGGCTGCGGCGCGTTCAAACTCTAGGTTCGCCGCGGCAAGTTGCATTTCAGATGACAATTGCTTAATTAGTGCCGGCAACTCATCCTTTGGTATACGTTTAATATCTAGCTTATTTCCCTTTTCTTTTTCTGGAATTATCGCGCGTAGGCCCGCGGAAATTTCTTTTTGCACCGAATGTGGCGTGATATTGTGCTTAAAATTATATTCTTTCTGGATTTCGCGCCGCCGGTTAGTCTCAGTAATAGCTTTTTCCATACTCTCGGTAATAAAGTTTGCATACATTATTACTTTGCCTTCTTCATGGCGCGCCGCTCGGCCTATTGTCTGAATTAGGGCAGATTCGCTCCTCAAAAACCCTTCCTTATCTGCATCTAGTATCGCCACTAGCGACACTTCTGGTAAATCCAGCCCTTCGCGCAGTAAATTAATCCCTACCAGCACATCATAAACTCCGGCGCGCAAATCGCGCAAAATATCACCGCGCTCCAGCGTGTCTATATCGGAATGAATGTATGCGGTCTTTACGCCTCGCTCTTTTAGGTGGTCTGTCAAATCTTCCGCCATCCGCTTAGTGAGGGTGGTAATCAAAGTGCGCTGGCCCTTGGCGATGCGCTGGTCTATTTCTTCCATTAGGTCATCTATTTGCCCGTCGGATGGTCGCACTTCTATCTCTGGGTCTAGCAGGCCAGTGGGGCGAATTACCTGCTCGGCCGGCCTTGGCGATACTTCTAGCTCGTACTCGCCAGGCGTAGCGGATACGTAGATTGCTTGGTTGATATGCTTTTGAAATTCACCATAAGTTAGCGGTCTGTTATCTAATGCACTGGGCAAGCGGAAACCATACTCCACCAAATTCATTTTTCTAGCGTGGTCGCCGTTATACATCCCGCGTACCTGTGGCAAGGTCATATGGCTTTCGTCTACGATGAGAAGCCAATCCTTCGGGAAGAAGTCTAGTAGGGTAGAAGGCGGCTGGCCCGGCTTTCGCCCATCTAAGTGGCGCGAATAGTTTTCAATTCCCTTCACGAATCCGGTTTCTTTTAGCATCTCTAGATCGTACTTGGTACGCTGTGATAATCTTTGTGCTTCCAAATATTTTTGGTGCTTTTCAAAATATTTCAAACGCTCATCAAATTCCGCACGAATTGTTTTCAAGGCTCTTTCTAGCTGGTCTTTTGGTGTGGCGTAATGAGTATTTGGGAAGATATGGATATGGTCTGGCTTTTCCCGCGTTTCAAAAGTTAGCGGGTCTATAATTTTTACTTCTTCCAGCGTATCGAACCCAAATTCAAACCTATACGCATATTCACCATTAGCCGGATATAAATCTATTGTATCGCCCATCACCCGGAAATTCCCTCGCTCAAAGGCTAAGTCGTTGCGGTGATATTGCATTGCGACCAACTGCCTTATGAAATCAGTTTGAGAAAGGACTGTCGGTAGTTGTTCTTCGGACCGTAAGCTTGGGCGAGCGCCCTGGAGTGCACCAGAAGAAGAATCTTTCGACATCTCAGTAAACCACCCATTCTTATTGCGCCATAGCGGCAAACTCATCGCTTCATAAAACTCTGGCGAACCAATACCATAAATACACGACACTGACGCTACAATTATCACGTCTCGCCTAGTCAACAAGGCCTCCGTTGCTCCGTGTCGCAGCCTATCAATTTCGTCATTTATCGCCGAATCTTTTTCAATATAAGTATCGGTAGACGCAATATAGGCTTCTGGCTGGTAATAATCAAAATAGCTTACAAAATAATGCACTTCATTGTGCGGGAAAAACTCACGAAATTCAGCATATAGCTGTGCCGCCAAAGTTTTATTATGTGCCAAAATCAGCGTAGGCCGCTGTACATTTTGGATGATATTTGCCATCGTAAAAGTTTTGCCAGAACCAGTTACACCTAGCAGCGTTTGCTCATGCGTGCCCGCCAAAATTCCGTCCGTCAACTGCTTGATAGCGGAAGGCTGGTCGCCCGTAGGCTGGTATTTAGACTCTAATTTAAACTTTGGCATAACTAGATTATATCACTAAATAGTGTGAAATACCCCTTCGAAGGACCGTAAGCTTGGGCGAGCGCCCTGGAGCGTGTCCGAGAAGGGGTATTTCATGCTATAATTGTGCTTAATGAAATACACAATTACAGTAAAGCCAGGCAGCTCCCAGGAAAAGATTGTCGAAACTGCCTCCGGTGAGCTTACGGTTTATCTTCACGCTCAGCCTCACGATGGCTCAGCTAATACCGCTCTAATCAAGCTATTATCTAAACATTTTAAAGTCCCCAAAACTAGCATCACTATCACTCACGGCACCAAATCACGTACCAAAACCATCGAATTTTAATGAATATAATTGAAATTCCCTACCGAGCTAGCCGG
Organism: Candidatus Saccharimonadota bacterium; assembly: GCA_017421325.1. Lineage (GTDB taxonomy): Bacteria > Patescibacteriota > Saccharimonadia > Saccharimonadales > Saccharimonadaceae > Nanosyncoccus. Next base: position 24,369 of record JAFOJO010000024.1, on the reverse strand, counting down.
AATAGTGGAGCGGATTACACGATATGGTATGCCATAGTTCATTTCTGATACTACAATGGAGCCATCGCCATTTACCGCTTCTACATAACCTACGTGGCCATACCACCCCGAGCCACTCTGGAAAATTGCTCCAGCCGAAGGAGTGCGGTCTACTTGATAACCATAAGCGGCTGCGTTGTATGCCCAAGAATTAGCGTTGCCAAGCATATTTGGTAGATCTTGGCGTTTATACCAAGCCCACTGCGTACATTGGCCGGCCCCATACGGGCCACCCAGCCCATAGAAATACCCCACTACTTCTATATTTTGCCGTTCTGAAGTGCTGCCTAAGTAAGTATAGGTGTAAGTAGTAGATGGCCGAACCACCGGCGCTGGCGCCACATACTCTGGGCGCTCTTTCTCTGGCAAGGTACCACCTTTAATAACGATTCTCATGCCTTCAGAAATACCAGACACCTCTAGGTCGTTTAAAGCGATAATTTCTGATACGCTCGAACCATATTTTTCGGCAATACTCTCGGCCGTATCGTCAGATTTTACTGTATAAACTATACCAGATGTGCTAGGTATATATAGCACCGTACCGGCGGCCACATCGGTAGTTTTTAGCTTGTTAGACCAACGAATATCGTCTGCTGATACTTTATACTTTTCGGCTATTGTATTCACGTCTTCGCCTTCCTCTACGGTGTACTCAATCACCCCACGTGAAGCGGCAATATTGGTAATACTTGGTTTTTCTAGCTTTCCGGTTGAAGTTTGTCCCGAGTCATACATCGTGTTGGTGATAATGTAGTTAGACGCTACATCCGAGGCGCTAGCTAACCCTAAGGCATCAGACAAATCTGCCACCATATATAGCTCGGATAACTGATCAGTAGAAACGTCGTAATTGTTCGCCGCAAAACTAGACAGGCTTAAACTTACCTCTGAGTTATGCTTATCTAGCGAGCCAATAATCACCAAAGTCAGAGTAATCACACCAGCTACCAAATACGGCAAAAACCCCTTCCACCGTTCAAAACTAAATTTTTTCTTACGTTTCGTCATAATGATACATTACAGAGATTTTGGCAATGGCTGTAAACATTCTGAATATGCTCCGTCTCTGTATAACTATAATACATCATACCATCGTCTCCTGTCAAGAAGTAAAGATAAGAGGTTTCCGCTGGCTCCGCTACCGCCAGAAGCGCCGCAAGCCCCGGATTAGAGATTGGCCCGCAGGGTAGCCCCGCGTAAAGTCTCGTATTATAGCAAGAATCTATCTTTAAAGCTGTTTGATTATCTGCATACGTCTGTCTATCGGGATCTATCTGATCCACCGCGTAAGACACCGTTACGTCGCTTCCAAGGGGCATTCCGTAATCCAAGCGAGTCAAAAACACTTGTGCTACAGTAGGCATTTCTGGGGTGGGGGCCTCTTTTTGTACTACGGATGCCAAAGTAATCCCCTCATACAGCGTCAGTCCCTGTGCCGCATAGCGCGCGGTTAGATTATTTTCTTTAATTACCTTGTCCATTCCTTTTAAAAACTCTTCAATTACCTCTTTTGCTGAGGTATCAGCGTAAAATTCATGCGTTTCGCCGTAAAGATATCCTTCTAGGCTAGCCCCCTCTGGCCTCTCCCTCAAAAAATCAAAATTGTATTCTGCTTTTAGCGCCGCATCTACCTCTGCCGCCGAATATCCCACTTCTATTAATTTTTGGCGCACTTCAGCAATCGTCTCCCCTGGCAGCACCGTAAAACTAAACACATCTGCTTGCATGTTCGCCTCAATTTGTGCAAACTGCTCGGCGTATTCCTTATAGCGTTGGTCTCTGATAAATAACGCCACCCCAGTGGCCGCTAAAGCTAAAATTGCCAATATTACTATACTAGATATCCACTTGGTCGCTGTTTTCATCTTATGTTTCGCCTTTTTGGTATTTAATTTTACTTTATCTGTCTCTTTTTTGGCTAAATTCGCCGCATTTTCGCCAGCCCCTGTTACGGCGGCTTTTACCCCGGCCGCCACTCCGGTGGCAGTAGCTACTGGGGCTGTATCATCAGATTTTACCATATTTTCCACCGTAAAACTCTCTAAAAAGTCCTGCAAAATAATCGTAGCTGCCTCGGCATCTATTTCGCCTTTTTCGTAATTTTTTTTGCGTGATTTTAGTCTTTCTTCGGCTACTACTGAGGTAAGCGATTCATCTTGGAAACGAATTTTTACCCCTGGCAACTTTTCCACCAAAGTTTTGGCGAATTGGCGCACATACAAAGATTGTGCTGTTTCGTTACCTTCATTACTGCGGGGCAAACCTAATACGAAGAAATTAGTATTGTTTAATTTGGCGATTTTAGCGATTTCCTGCCATTCTGAGCCGTCTGCTAACACAAACCCTACTGGTACCGCAATACGGGTACTAGAGTCCGCCTTAGCCACGCCAATGCGCTTCTCGCCCACATCTAGGGCAATAATTCTCATTTTTGCCCTTTCTGGCTCAAAATACCACCCCTGTTGACTAAACTAGAACCCACTAGTTGTTGTCCTTCATCTCAATGTTGACGGTGATTTTATTGGTATCACCTGGCACTGCTGAAACCCAAGGATAAGACGTATTGATTGTTACTGATACTATACCGTTGATATTCTTTAGGTCATGTTGTGCATCGCCAATGCCTTTGCCTTTAATCATCTCTACGATATCATTCTCGGTAACCTTCGGGCCTACTGCATAGGTTGTTTTTAGCCTACCAGCATAGCCAGAGTCGCCCTTTACGAAGTTTTCCACGTAAGGATCTTTGATTTCGTACACTTTCTGGTCGTCACCCAGCTTGGCCTTTTCTCTGATAAATTCTTCTACTTTGGCTTTGTCTATCACAAAAACTGAAGCTGTGGTGGTGGCCTTTAATACTGGTTGTTGGCCCTCCTTTACCACCTCTCCGGCCGCTGGCGTAGCTACCGCAGTAGGCGTATCTTGGGTAAAGCTACCATCTATCACCAACATATCATCGCCGATACTGTCGTATAACTTTTGCTTGTTTTCCTCCTCCTTAGTGGATTTGAGTTGGTCCTTAGCTTTCTCCACGTCGGCCTGCTCCACCACGGTGACAATATCGTCTGTGCCGCCGCTCATTGCTTTGTCTGAATAAGGAAAGACCCTCGCTACGGTATCCCAGCCGGTGCTAGATGCTGCTATATTGTATTTGCTTCCTGGTTCGCTTGCTGTCACAGCTATGCTACCATTGATTCTGCAACCATAGTCAACTAATCCTTCAGAGTTATCTTTATTGGCGCACTCCGCTTTACCTTCACCGTTATAGCTTAAGGTTACATCTTCTGTAGCTTGGAATGTTAATCCAGAGATCGTGAAAGCTGTACCCTTGGCAATTTGTATGGAAGCTTTGACGTTTAACGGGAAATACGCGTAAATCTTTACTTCTCCGCTAGCTTTTTCTCCATTATTCTTCTTTCCGGTTGCGTCAAACTTGATTTCTTGCACCGACTCAACCTTTTTCTCTTGTAGATAAAACTTTCCTTCGGAAGCATTTTCATCGGTCGCCGTAGTAGTGAATGTTACATTTTCGGAAAAATTATTATTTTCGGTTTTAATTCCTACTGTCACCGTAACGGCCGGCGCGATCGCGAAGGCCCATACTAGTAGTAAAATTAATACCAAAATCCCAATTCCTCCAAAAATCGCAGTCTTTTTATGGCCCTTAATCCAATCTATTATCGGGTTTCCGGTTTTCTCGGCGGATTTCTTCTTTTCTTTTTTGTCGCTCTTTTTATCCTTCTTGGTTGACTCTTCTTCCTCTTCTTCTGAGTCCTCGTTGGCGGTTTCCTTTTCTACCGCCTCGGCGGCCTCTTCTTCTGGTTCGTCAATTATTTCTTCAGACGTCTCTTCTATTTCGGTTTCTACCGTTGGTATCGCCGGTGGAGTTTGCAAGTTTTTCGTGACTGGCAATCTGGTAGCGGCGGCTAGTTTAATAATTGAAGGATCCGTAGTTACGAGCACGATAGTTTTTTCGGCAGTCGTTCCTGCTTTGGCCATCAATTTAATATTTACCACGCTGCGAAACACCCCAGCCTTTTTCGGGGGTACCAGTGCCACAATCTTCTCTTTAGAATTCTCAATTTTGGTGATGATATCAGTGATATCGTCTTCTGGCTCAATATAAATGACGTCTTTATTCATAATTAAATATTACCATATTTTATCCGGCTTGTGTTAAAATAAGTTTAGATGAGTATGTTTAAGCGTAGCAACACCAAAAATAGTGCTGAAAGTCAGGCTGTTTTGGCTGAGCTCGCGCTAAAAAATATTCACGATGGCGTAATTATTACTGATAAATCTGGTGTTATTCAGTTTATCAATCCCGCCGCCGTCACCATGACGGAATGTGGCTCTGCAGATAAAGCTATCGGGTTGGATTACGGTTTGCTATTAAAATTAGAAACCAAAGAAGGCCGCGAACTTTCTGAAACCGAAAATCCCCTAATTCAAGCCATGAATACTAACCAGCCTCTCGAAAATTGCCAAGTTTGCTTAATTGCTAGCCAGTCCGACAAGCGCATTCCTATTTGTATTTCAGTGTTGCCGGTAGACGGTTTAGGTCAAAATCGCATCATTACTTTCCGAAATATCACCAAAGAACTCGCCGAGGAGGGCGAACAGACCGAATTCATTTCTACAGCTTCACACGAGATGCGCACTCCTGTTGCTACTATTGATGGCTACCTTTCTTTAGCGCTCAATCCGCAGACCGCTACTATCGACGCTCGCGCTCAGGGCTACCTTACCGCAGCGCAAAAAGCCTCCAAGCATTTAGGTAAACTATTTCAGGATTTGCTTGACGTTACTAAGCTAGACGACGGCAAGATTAAACCACACTTCGAACCGGTAGAAATGAACGACCTAGTTAGGTCTATCTCCAGCGATTTCATTCCCCGTGCCGAAGAGGCCAAGCTTAATTTTACCTTTGGCTCTAATAACTCCATTAATTTCGGCGAAAATCGTCAAATGCACCAGGTAGTCTATGGTTTTGTAGATACTAACTTCATGCGCGAAATTATGGATAATCTTATCGAGAATGCCATCAAATATACCCCGGCTGGCGGTTCAATTTATGTCAACGTGCGGGGTGATGGTGATCGTGTTTTGATTAATGTTACCGATACGGGCATTGGCATTTCGGCAGACGATCTTGGTCATATTTTTCAAAAGTTTTACCGTGCCGATAATTCCGACACTCGCACTATTGGCGGTACAGGTTTGGGTTTATACCTGGTGAAGCAACGTGCCGAGGCTATGGGTGGCCGTGTTTGGGCCGAATCTGCCTTTGGCGAAGGCTCTACCTTCTTTGTTTCCTTGCCGCGCATTACTAGTGACGAGTATGAAAAACGCATGATTGTAGTGCGCAATCAACAAATACAAGCCCAGCAGCAGACTCGACCACCACAGCCGCAAGTCTCGGCTGCCCCTGTTCAGCCGGTGACTCAACCAGCTGCTTCATCGGCGCAGTCGCCCGCACCTGTGGCCGCTCAGTCGGTTCCTATTCCTCCTGCTCAGCCGACTTCACCTATTCCGCAAGTTTCTCCGCCGCCGAGTCCGGCTCCGCCTGTTCAGTCGCCGCCCGCAGTTCCGCCCACACCGCAACCTATTCAATATCAAACTAATAATAACTTAAACGGAGTACAACAATGAGTAAAATAATGGTAGTAGAAGACGACGCAAGCCTACGCGAAATTTACGGCATCCGCATCACTGCCGAAGGTTATGATGTGGTGTCAGCTGGCGATGGCGAAGAAGCTTTGGCAGTGGCTGTGCGTGAAAAACCTGATTTAATTTTATCCGACGTGATGATGCCAAAAATCTCTGGTTTTGATATGCTAGACATTTTGCGTACCACACCGGAAACCGCCAATATTAAAGTAATTATGATGACGGCCCTATCCGCCGAAGATCAGCGTCAACGTGGCGAACGTTTGGGTGCTGATAGGTATCTAGTAAAATCTCAAGTTGGCATTGAAGATGTAATTAATACTATCCACGAAGTTTTGGGTGACCGCCCTGCCCCTGCTGCCGTTCCGGCTCCAGTTTCTCAGTCAGAGGCTCAGCAGCCTCAGCCAGCTATGGCTGCCCCAGCTGGACAGTCTCCTGCATCGGCCCAGCCGGTAATGCAGCCAGAAATGCCTCAACCAATGCCGGCCACCACACCATTAGAGTCACAAGCCTATGACGGAACAGCCCCAGTCAATCCGGCTCAATAAGTTTTTGGCCGAACGTTTAGGCGTATCGCGCCGCGAAGCAGACGATTTAATTGTTGTCGGCAAAGTTTTTATAGATGAAAAACCAGCCATTTTGGGCGCCAGAATTGACAAAAATAGTAAAGTATGCTATAATAAAAAGATAATCCCGTTCGAGACGGAATACTTGTATCTTGCGTTTAATAAGCCCATAGGCTACGTTTGCTCGCGTCGCGTCCAGGGTGATGTGCCTACTTTGTATGAATTACTGCCGGAGGAATATCGAAAATTAAAAACCGTCGGCCGGCTAGATAAAGACAGTTCCGGCCTAATTTTGCTAACCAACGACGGCAACTTCGCCTACCAAATGACCCACCCAAAATTCCATAAGGAAAAGGTTTATGAAGTTACGCTAGACCGGCCTTTAGAACCTCTGCACCAACAAATGATCTCCGACTACGGCATCATGCTTGACGACGGCCCGTCAAAATTTACGGTGGCAACATCGGCGACAGGACCCGCCGAGCGCACGCGCTTTACGGTAATTTTGACGGAAGGTCGCAATCGTCAGATTCGTCGTACCTTTGCGGCGCTGGGCTACCGCGTCACCGCCCTCCATCGCACACAGTTCGGCAAATACCAACTCTCTGGCCTAAAACCAGGCAAATATGTTACAATTAAACCATGAGTACTATCTTAGCGCTTGACATTGGCACGGAATTCGTTAAAGCGGTCTTAGCTAAGCCGGTTAAAAAAGGTAACCTTAAAATTTTAGGCGTTGGCAAAGCTAAGCAGGCTGAAGGCAATATGCACGCCGGCGCAGTAGCAGATATTCCGGCCGTAGTTTCTGTTTGTGAAGAAGCCTTAGTGAAGGTAGAAAAACAAGCCGGCGAGCGTGCTGGCCTCACCGTAGTCGGTATCGCCGGTGAGCTAATTAAAGGTAACACCACCACGGTGCGCTACAGTCGTAAAAACCCCAATAAGCCAATCACTGATGCCGAGATGAATAATATCATCAAAAAAGTCCAGCAAAAATCCGGCGAAGTTGCACGTAAAACTGTGGCGCTAGAAACGGGTAATAAAAATGTTGAAGTACGCCTAATTAATTCCGCTATTGTCTCCCTCACTATAGATGGCTACAAGATTTCTAACCCCATCGGCTTTAAGGGCTCTGATGTGGTAATTCAATTTTATACTGCCTTTGCTCCACTTATCCACGTGGCGGCTATCGAAAAAGTTTGCGCAGAGCTTAATCTGGATTTACTCACCGTAGCTGTAGAGCCCTTTGCGGTTTGCCGTGCCTGCCTTGGCGACGATTTGGAATCTAATTTCTCTAGTGTAGTAATGGACATCGGTGGCGGCACTACTGATATTGCCGTGATAGAGGATGGCGGCGTAGAGGGCACTAAGATGTTTTCTATCGGTGGCCGTAGTTTTACTCATCAAATCGCCGAAAGTCTTGGCGTAGATACCGCTACGGCAGAGCGCTATAAATTGGATTACGATAGTGGCAAGCTAGACGACCGTATTAAAGCCAAGGTAGAAACTGCCCTTTCGCGAAATCTCAGCGTGTGGCTTACCGGTGTAGAAGTGGCTCTAGAAGAATTTGAAACTACTGGCAGCTTACCACGTAATGTCTTACTCTGTGGCGGTGGGGCCGGGCTTTCCCTCCTTCAAGAAACTTTAGCTGTATCAGATTGGTATCAAAATCTTCCTTTCTCGCGCCGCCCAGTCATTCATTTGCTAGATGTTAACGAATTGCCAAATCTTATTATCGGCGAAGAAGATCATCTAGATCATTCCTTCGCCACAGCGCTAGGGCTACTTCGTGTCGGCACTGATACTCTCGCTGGCGCTCCCGAAGAAAACAAGCTCAAAGCCAAGCTCGCCAAACTTCTCCAGAACTAAGCTCAGGAATAAATATCCACCGGCTAAGCCGGTGGATATTTATTATTATATTTAAACTACGCTACAATCATCAATAGATTTGCGAAAAGTAGGGTGGCAGCTAGTACGCTCATCGAGATGACGAAGAACATATTAGACTTTTGGCCACGCTGATACTTTTCATACCTAATGTTCTTGCGGCCAGACTTTTTCGCAGCAGTGCGAGTAGTCTTTTTTGCAGTTTTGGTTGCGGTTTTTTTCTTTGCTTGCGCCATAATAAATCCTTTTTATAATACTTATGTTTATAATAGCACAGGTTTACCAACTTGGCAAGAAATGTTATAATTATCTCTATGGATGCGAATGAAATTAGAAAAAGATTTTTGGATTTTCAGGTTAAAAAGGGGCATAAAATTATTCAGCCAGCGCCCTTGGTGCTAGAAAATGACACTACCACCCTATTTACTGGTTCCGGCATGCAGCCACTTTTGCCGTATTTATTAGGCAAAGAGCATCCCGAAGGCACTAGGCTCTGCGATTCGCAGCCTTCGATGCGCTTACAAGACATAGAAGATGTGGGTGATCCGCGCCACACTACCGTGTTTGAGATGCTGGGGAACTGGTCTTTGGGCGATTATTTTAAGGAAGAACAAATCCGCAACTTTTTTGAATTTTTAACTCGCGAAGTAGGGTTAGACCCAAATAAAATTTACGTAACTTGTTTTATTGGTAATGAAAAATATGGTATCCCACGTGACACCGAAGCGGCAGAAATTTGGCAAAAAGTATTTGAAGAAGCTGGTGTGGAAGCGAAGATCGCCGAAATAGGCTCGGCGGAGGACGGTGACAAGCGGGGGATTAAGCCAGGGGAGAGAATTTTCTTTTACGATGACAAAGAAAACTGGTGGAGCCGCGGTGGTGGCATTGACACTACGCCAATTGGTGACCCATGTGGGCCAGACAGCGAAGTATTCTATGATTTTGGCGAAGAATTGCAAGATGTAGAGAAATATGGCTTGGCGCACCCAGCTAGCGACGGTGCTAGGTTTATGGAGATTGGTAATCAAGTATTTATGCAATATCGCCGCAATGAAGATAGCACATTTTCTGAATTAGAGAAGAAAAATATAGACTTTGGTGGCGGACTAGAAAGGATTTCTGCGGCAGCGATTGGCTCGTTTGATGTATTTAAAATTTCTTTGATGCGACCGATTATCGAGAAGCTAGAGAATATCTCTGGCAAATCGTACGACAATAACACCGATGAGATGCGAGTGATTACCGACCACATTCGCGGAGCGTATCTTTTGGCAGCGCAGGGCTTAGTGCCCTCTAATAAGACCCAAGGCTACGCTATGCGACGGCTAATTCGCCGGGCGATTTTACGGGCACTAGACCTTGGGATTTCTGCGAACTTCTTAGCTGAAATAGCACCGATTGTATCGGAAAATTACAAGGATTTGCCGGATTCGATTTTAACACACCGGGAAGGCGCTTTGGACGTGCTTTTGCGAGAAGAAAATGCGTTCCGCAAGACCTTGAATAAAGGCCTAAAAGAATTAGGTAAATTAACCAAAAATAATAAGATTTTAGACGGCAAGGATCTATTTAAACTGCAAGATACTTACGGATTTCCGCTGGAATTATCCGTGGAAGAATGTTACCGTGAAGGAATTGAGCTAACAAAAGATTATCTGAAAGAATTTGAGGCGGCGCTTACGGAACAGAGAGAACGTAGCCAGACGGCAAGCAAGGGTATGTTTAAGGGCGGGCTGGAAGATCACGGTGAGCAAACGGTGAAATATCACACGGCGTGTCATTTACTACTGGCGGCTTTGCAAAAGTTGGTTAGTCCAGATATCGTACAAAAGGGCTCTAATATCACAGCAGATAGAGTGCGTTTTGACTTCAATCTAGACCACAAAATGACGCCAGAAGAAATTACTGCGGTAGAAAATCAGGTAAATGAGTGGATTACCGCGGATTTACCGGTGGTGTTTGGTGAATATGAGAAAGCATACGCACGTGATACCTTGAAGGCGCACGGGCAATTTTGGGATAAATACCCAGAGATTTTGAAGGTTTACACCATTGGTAATTTTGATAATCCAATTTCTCGCGAAGTCTGCGGTGGTCCACACGTGGAGCATACTGGTGTGCTAGGGCATTTTAAGGTGAAAAAAGAAGAATCTTCCTCGGCTGGCGTACGTCGAATCAAGGCCATACTCGAGTAAAATTACGGCAAAATTGACATTTTTAGCATTCCGTGGTATAACTAAAAAAGGAATATAAATCCTTAAAAATAGTACTTTTAAAAGGCGGTGTTTTTATTGAAGAACTTCAAAAACCGGCTAAACAAGAACATGTGGATACTATCCCTGTTGGCGCTATTGGCTCTATTAGCTATCGACATTTATTTTCTCATACTTGGCTTGCGCTGGGAGATTGACTTTTTGGGATGCTCTTGTTGGTTCGCGAGCATCGCTCTTACCATTGCCTATATGGTTGTTTGTGTTCTGCTTCTTAGATCTAAGATATTAGAACTATATCTATCTAAAATTTATCAAGAGATGGATCGTCTTTACTTCCACGGCTTCAAAATTTGGCGGTACTTTGAAACTGACGCAATTTCGCGATTGCAAGATTGGCTTGGCTTTGGGATGAGCTATGAAATGTCAGTATTAGCTATGCTTATTTTAAAGCATAACAAAACGGCCACTCTTTGTCGTGGTGACTACTACAATGAAGATGGAGTGTTCCAGACCAGCCACTCTTGGGTAGAATTTAAAATCCCACTTTGCGGTTGGCATGTTGCTGACTTTTGTTGGCTAAGTAGTGGCTTTGCTAACAAAAAAGTCATCTTTAGACATTATGGTGGCGAATTTAAGAATAGATGGCACTGTAGCCACGAAGATTTTTGGGATATGTCGTTTCCAAATGTCTTACATAAGTCCATGCAAAGGAGAAAAGATTCCTGCATACTCAGGGATTTATCCATGTTTTGTGGTCCCAGTTCGGAAGAAGACGGCTTTCAAGAATGGTGCTATTCTGGACGCCATCTCAGATACGCCTGCGACGGACTTATGTTGTCATTCTACGCTGGAGGAAAACTAGTGTCGTCTCGTATTATTCGTGACTTTGTCAAAAACCCGAAACGTCGTCAGCCTAAAGCTAGGTCCATTAGGATTGCTCGTTTCTATGAGCGTGAGTTTCGAAAATGGCGCAGCCAGCAGAAAATCACCTACTAATCCCCTCTTGTGAGGGGATTTTCCCTACCCAAAACAAAGTTATTTCACTATGCCGCCACCCAGGCAATTTTCGCCATCATAAATCACGGCAGATTGCCCCGCCGCCGGCCGCCTAATCTCGTTCTCAAATTCCAGTGTCGCCGCGTTATTCTCTCCGAGTATAATTTTCGCCGGAATCAGTGGCGCCCGATGGCGTAATCTGACGGCAACTCCAACCTCCGATTCGAGACTGTCCGCGACCAACGGGGAGCGGTGTGAGCGAAGCTCCGCCCGTAACGACGGGCCGGAGCGAGCGAGTCGAGAATCGGATGGTTGGAGTTGCCTTACAAAAACGTCTTTCAGCTCCAACTTTTTAGCCCAAATATGCTCATCATTCAAATTTTTCGATACATACACAATATTATTCTTAATATCTTTCTTCACCACATAATACGGCAAGCCGTCATTTATTTCTCCGGCTACACCATTAAGATATAACCCGTGCCTCTGTCCAATCGTATAAAATACTGCGCCCTCGTGGTAGCCTAGCACTTTTTCACTCTCTATTTCACGAATTTCGCCAGGTTTAATATCAATATATTCTTTGAGAAAATCCTTCATCCCCACCTCACCCACAAAACATACTCCCATAGACTCTTTCTTGTAGGCGTTATGTAGGTTATTTTCTTTGGCCAGTTTTTTCACGTCTGGCTTCAACATATCCCCTATCGGGAAAATCGTATGTGCTAAGGCTTCCTCGGAAATACGGTACAGGAAATACGTTTGATCTTTATTCTCGTCCACCGCTCGCGCTAGTTTACCGTCTATAATTCTAGCATAATGCCCTGTCGCAATAAAGTCTGCTCCACGTTCTATCGCCTTTTCATAGAATAACTTAAACTTAATCTCTTGGTTACACATTATGTCCGGGTTTGGTGTGTTCCCCTTGCGGAACTCTTCTAGCATATAATCTACCACTTTCTCACGGTAAGCATCTTCAAAATCCCACACCTCAAAATCTATCCCTAGCTTTACGGCCACACGCTTGGCGTCGGCTAAATCTTCCGCCCATGGACATTTCATGCCGGGTAGGTCTTTGGACCAGTTTTTCATATATATACCAATAACTTTGTATCCCTGTTCTTTCAAAAGTAAGGCGGAAACACTAGAATCCACTCCGCCGCTCATCCCTACAAATACCGTTTTAGCCATTGATTCTCTCCCGCTCTGTAGTTACTACTTCATTAATAATCCGTGCCGCCTCGTGGATTTGTTTTTCGGTATTGGTTTCACCAAGAGTCAACCGTAAAGACCCAGCGATTTGAGAATCACTTAGCCCTATCGCGGTGAGTACGTGCGATTTTTGCCCCTTAGATGCCGCACAAGCCGCTCCGGTAGCCACATAAATTTCTTTTTCCTCCAAGAGGTAGATTAACCTCTCTGCATCCATACCATTATAGCACAAAACTACAAAATTGTCAAGCGTATGCTTTTTGTTGATTAGCTCGTACCCCTGTAATTCAGACAGTAAAATTTGTTTAAAACTCTTATATTTTTTACGATTACCGTTCAGGTGCTCTTTCGCTTCTTTTATGGCTATGGCGAACCCTATTACGCCTGGTACATTTTCAGTGCCGGCCCGCAAACCTTTTTCTTGTCCGCCGCCCATGGTGAGGGGCGATAATTTTACATCATGTGCCACGTATAGTACCCCCACGCCCTTTGGTCCATAAACTTTTGCTGCGTTCAAGGTCAACATATCTACGCCGAGTCTCGCCACACTAATATCTAGCAAATTTAATGCCTGCGAAGCATCAGAGTGTAGATAAATTGGAATTTTAATGCCGCGCTTTAACCTATCTATCCTAATCTCTCGTACCAGCGAGCCAATTTCTGTTAGCGGCTGGATTGTCCCGAGCTCGTTATTGGCTAGTGATACGGAAATAAGAGTTGTATTATCGGTAATTTTGGCTTTCAAATCTTCCAGATTAATTAGGCCACTCGGTAAAACTTTTACCGCTGCGCCATTGTACTGCTGTGCTACCGCTCGCACCGAATCATGCTCTGTTTCTAGGTATAAGACCTCGCCCTTACCATGGTTGTGCTGTGCCACTGCGGTGAAAGCTAGGTTGTTTGCTTCCGTCGCTCCGCCAGTAATTACTATATCTGTTCCTTTGGCGCCAATCGCATGTGCTATCGTATTTTTTGCTGCTTCGTACTCTGCTGCCACCTTTTTGGCTGGCAAATACGCAGCGCTAGGGTTGAAAAAATCCTGCGTAAAATACGGCTCCATCGCCTGCAAAACCTTACGCGACACTGGTGTTGCCGCTGCGTGGTCCAAATATATCATAAAACATATTATAACATATTTTCGCCATTTCAAAAACCGCCTGCTTCTTCCAATATCTTCCTGAATAAAAAAGAAACTCCGGAGTAGATGACCAGCATCTTTCGGGAGCTTCAATACTTATAATTATATTCTATTTCTACTTAATGTCAACCAATTTTCCGGATTTAGAGATATATTTTAATTCACTAATTTCTGGCACTTCCTTTATGGCGCTTTTTACTTCTCGTAAAATAGCCTCGTTTGGCACGCCCTTCATACGCCTAGTATCTAATATTACTTTATCGGACTGCCACTTTGCTTCTTTCAGATTTTTGAGAATTGTCTTAGTATGCCTAGCAGTAGGTGATTTAAACTCCCATTTTTCTCCATCTACATGGGCGTCTGCCGAATGCTCACGATCACGATTACTTTTTCTGATAAATTCTACATTATACCCATACATAGCAAGAGTACTAGCAGTAATATCTTCATGTGGCCATACATTTACGTCACCAGGTTTAGTGATTTTGCCAATTTTATTATTTTTCATAGCAAAACCCTAGCACAAGGGGTGAAAAACTTCAACCCCATACCACCAGCTTACGCTTAATTTCATTTCGCCTAGGGTTATTTTCTAAATAATAGATGAACTACCGTGCCAAACACCTTAAACTGAAACCATTAAGCCACGAATTTTGATTGTCAACATTAATTCTATTACTTTCAAAATACATATGTACACCATAATAATCATAACCAGTACTAATAATACTAAGCCAATAATCCCCAGCACTCTTATTGCCGGTTATGCGATTATTGCCATTTGCTATACTACCGGCCCTTACAAAATAGAGTGGAGCTTTACGAATATTATCAAAGCCATTTTCCTGATAATTCAGCCCACTTTGCCTTATCCTGTATATGCTCATCAGCTCCGCAAAACTACTGCTCAGCATCCATCCGCTAGGACAAATAGAATTAGGAGCATTGCCACCAATCCTATTCATACTACTCGTATCATTGCTAGCCACTGCGGCAGGCCAATTATAATAATTTCCAGCGTGATAATGAGCACAATCATTGTGGCCTGCTATTGTGCACTCCTGCAAAGAATTATATTGTGTATCATTAACATTTGAATTAGAAGTATAATAAAACATATCACCAGGATTCATAGAGTAAGGTTGTATTTCACTACCCACCCAGTCTGACGCACTCGTCATTGTAGAATGCCCTTCCATTGGCTGCCAAGTAGCATTTTCATCGTTAGTAGTCCAGCCTAAATCTGTATTCCAGTGAGTATAAGTTTTAGTTTCGTCTATATCTAAATCCAAGTTCTGCGTCATCCAACAATTCCCATCCCTAAGTTTTGCTATCCAATAAACTTTATCATCTCGTATATCTATTACTTGTAGTTCGCTGTCTAATAGCTCTACGTTATTGCAAATAGTAGAATTCATATCCTGCATTACATAATATCCATTGTGCTTAGTTTTACCAGTAGATAAATAGTATGAACTATAAGCATCTTCAAGGCTTACTGGATTTGGCCTAGTTATTGCTATGAAATTAATTACATTGCTATAAGTACCACTAGCTTGAGTACTAGATGCTTTAGCTGCTATTTTAAAATCTATACTACTTTCAGCAGGACCTAACTTATTAATCAAAGTAGTACCATTATCACTATATAATGATAAACCATTATAATTAGACCAAGAAGAACCGCTATCTATTGAATAACTATATCCCCAAGTATTATCAGTAGTTAAACTGGCTAGATTTGCATTAGTGGATATACTACTAAAAGTATTTGCGTTATTACTATGATTTAAATTAGTATTATCGTATTCTATATTACCTACTGTTGCAAGCATTGTACACCCATTGGCATTATTGCTGGATACGGAAACGTTAATACTGTTACTATCCAAAGTATTGCCAGGCATTAAATTAGATATATCTAAATTATTATTAGACAAAGAGATTGAAATGGTAGGATTAAAGGTAAAGCTAACGCTAACGCCAACGCCAACGCCAACATCATTAGAATAACTTAAAGCGGAAATACTATTAACATATATTAAACTTAATATACTTATTAATACTATATATAATATATGGTGTTTCCGCATCCTGTTTTACCTTGTTTGATTTTAATTCGGTTGCGGTGCCATCTTGCAATTTATGAAAAGGCGTATTACAAAAATGGCACCGCAAGGGTGCTATATCCAATTATTCTGCCAGCGGTTGCTCGCGGAAAGTTGGTCCTTACGGTGCCACTATTCCCCACGAACAACCACAAATATAAAAATCTGCTGGCTCTTTATAAATAATTGAATATAGCACTTTCATTATAGCATGATAACGTGATTCGCGATAGACAAATTAAAACAGTTTTTTCAGAGCATAATGAGATTTCCGGCGGGTGGCCAAAACCTATTTTGCTCAGTATCATAAAATGATTTGAAATTTTCACACGTATATTCCTGACGCAACCGAGAAAATCGCCCGTTAGGGCGACTTTTCCCGGCTTGCCAGCGTATGACGTGCTTAAAATTTCAAGTCCCGATACTGAGAAAATAGGTTTAGACAGGACCCGCCAGAAGTTTCTAGCTATTCTCTTTTACTAAGAACTCTAGAGTTTTTTCAATAATCATCCGGTTTTTAATATCCATTTTTACATTTGGATCTTTGAGGCTTTTCAAAGCTTCTGGTGATTTTTTGTACACGTCTTTCAATTCGTTAATTTTAGCAGACACTAAATCATCCGACACCGTAATCTTGTTCTCTACTGCCAAAGTTTGCAAGGCCAAAGATGCTTTTACCCTAGCTTCGGCAATCTTGCGCGCTTCCTTTTCCCAATTTTCTTGCGTCTCGTTATTTCGCTCTAGGAAATCTTCAAAGCTCATGCCCTGTGAAGCGGCATTGCGGCTCATGTCTTCCTTAATCATCCGTACTTGGTCGTCTATCAAAATTTCCGGTGCCGGGATAGTAGATTTTTTCACCAAAGCATTCACTAAGTCATCTTTAAATTTCTCTTCTAGTTTATGCTCGTTTTGCGCCTTCAGATTTTTCTCAATATCAGCCTTTAATTCTTTCAAATTCTTAAACGGCCCGCATTTTTCGGCTAACTTGTCATCAATTTCTGGCTTAGTAACTTCATTAACTTGCTTTACTAATACTTCAAATACAGTTTTAGCACCGGCCAAATCCTTCACACCATAATCTTTCGGGAAGGTAAGCTTTAGATCAAACTTATCGCCTGGCTCGTGGCCAATAATGCCATCTTCAAAGCCCGGGATAAATGTCTTAGACCCTAGCGTCAAATGATAATCCTTGGCCGAGCCGCCCTTAAAGGCTTCGCCATCTTTCTTGCCGACAAAATCAATAATCACTTCGTCGCCTTCTTTAGCGGCGCGCTTTACGGTCTTTTTCTCGGCAAATGAAGTTGCAATATTATCTAGAATTTCTTTTATTTCCTTTTCGGAAACTTTTACTTCTTCTTTCTTTACGCCAAGCTTTTTATAATCGCCCAGCTTAATCTCTGGAATAATATCTGCCGTAGCAGTATATTCTACTACCTCATCCGGTACATATTTAGTGACGTTTACACTGGGCAGAACTAGTGGAGATTTCTCGTTGTCTGAGAAAGCTTTAATCACCGTAGTGCGCACTGCGGCGTCTACTGTTTCGGCGTTTAAATCGTTTTCTGGAATAAACTTTTTAGCTACCTCTGCTGGCACCTTGCCCTTGCGGAAGCCCTCTACATGGATTTCCTTGGCTAATTTCTCCAGCGCCTTTTCTTTGGCTGGCTTCAAATCTTTGGCATCTAGCGTGACCTTTATCTCCACGCGCGAATCAGACAGTTTCTTGACTGTAGTTTTCATAATAACTCCTATATATTATATGTATTATAACATAATTTTCGGTAGACTCGTATTCCGAAAATGCGTTAAAGTAAATTTAGAACTCGCGCCTAGCTTAATATCTGGGTTTAAAATCCCGTTTTGATCGAAAATCTCTTTGATTTTGGCATATAAATCTTGCTCAGCATCTTTCATTTCGGTATTGGTGACTACCGCTTTTAGCCGCCCTTCTGGCGTACCGCCGGCCAATTTACCGTCTTGCCTATCTATAATATATGCACCCGCACGCAGGAACGTGGCCGCCTTTTTATTAAAATCTTTGTCCTCCAAATTAAACTTCGGACGCAAACTATAAATAGACGTGGCATACGAACCATACAGTGCTAAATCTAGCTTCAACTTTTCTTCTAAAACTTTTAGGTCTTTTAAAAATCCGCCAATATTTCGTGCCGGCAAGTAAAAATCCGTCAAAATCGGCACTCGCTCGCCACCCTTAGTATTATTTAAATACACGGACAAAGCGTTTTCAAATTCATTTAATTCTACGCGATTATTCTCGTTTTCAAAAATAAATTTAGTAGTACGCGGAAAATCTTTTTGCATCAAAGTTAATTTCTTCATGCAGTTGTTCATCCGCTCGTCAAAACTCGCAAATACCACAAAGCCATCTTCTAGCTTACGAATCACCCCATCTAAGTTTTTGCCGGATTCGCGTGCTTCTTGGATAATTTTAAGGTCATACAAATTTATCGCCCGCGGTTTCAAAGATTTAATGTTGTAGGCAAATTCTAGTGCTGGGTCTAATTCTTTAAACGTAGCTACTACCCGCATTGGTTTTTTACCTAAAGGCACGGCGCGCAAAATCACTTCCGATATCACCCCTAACGTACCTTGCGCCCCAAAGAATAGCGGCATTAAATCCAACGTATCCTTGCGTTTGACGCGAACAATCGCCGGGTAGCCACTACGGTCGCGCGGCGGATTTTTGGTTAAATCGTTAATTAGCTCGGCTTTGGTTTTTAGTAGCTTAGAAATCTTGCGATAGATATCGCCTTCCAGGGATTTTTCCGCCGCTTTTTTTGCCACATGGTATTTTTTCAGCCGGCTGGTTTGCAAACATTCGCCATTCGCTAAAATCACCTCGATTCTCTCTACAAAATTCGCAATCCCACCGTATTTACCGGCATTATTATCTATCGGCGCGGTAGAAATTAGCCCGCCAATCGTATCGTGATTATGCCCGCTAATCGGGATAGTGAGTCCAGATACCGAAAGCGCAGTATTTAATTCTTTCAAAGTAATTCCCGCCTGCACCCGCACCAATCTTTCGCGTGGGTCTATCTCTAGCATCCGGTTTAATTTTTCAGTAGAAATTACTAGCCCTCCGGCAGACAAATCTGCCCCGCCTTCATCTAGACCAGAACCACGTGCCGTGACGGACACCGGTATATCTTTTGCGGCAATCTGATTGAAAAACCGCATTAATTTACGGATATCTTCGGTAGATTCTGGAAATGCCACGAATTTTGGCTTAATTTTGAGCGCCGAACGGTCTGTAGAGTAAGCCTCCAAGATTTCTGGGTTGTCAAAAACATTACCAACAATCAACTGATTCAAATATTTGGTAATTTTACCCATCCTGTTTATGATTATATCATAGAAAACGGCCTAGCCAGTTTCAATTTTTAGGATAAAAAAATGCCCCCGGCTGGCTGCCGGGGAGCGAAGTACATCAGTCGGTATAGAACATGGGTCTCGAAACGAGGTCCAGGCGAATCTTTGCCGCCTTGAGCGTGATCACGGGGTATCTGGTACCAGTAATCACTGCTTTTCCGGCGATCTTGCGCACTGCTTCCGTGTATCTCGCGCCCTTTTCCAGAATCAAATCGCGGAGAGTGGTTTTGCTCTTTGTCTTGGGTGTACCCAACAGACGATATCTCTCATCCGTGATTGTCCAGTAGCACAGGCGCAGCGCATGGACAATTTTATCCGCGCCGAACGGATTCCTGATCAGCAGATCCTTGTATGTTGGTTCTACATACACGTTTGGTTCGTTCTGAAGGTTGTCGAGCGCATCTACGAGGGCCGTCAGCATTCTCACCTGGTCAGGGACATTAACGATGCTGATGACCTGCGCAATTTCTCGCACGTTGGACGTTATCTTAGGTAATTTACCCTCGAGGAACTGCATTATGAGGTCATGAACCTCCGTTCCTCTTGAGTAGATTTCGACAGCCTCCACTATAGGGATTAAGCCGTCAGGCGGCAGGGCATCCTCGCCGTAGGCCGATTCGGCCGCCGGCTCCACCAGCAGTTCACGCACGAGGAGCCGGTCGGTGTAGGTTTCAAACTCTTCAGATGTCATTTTCGAATCATCAGAGACTACCCATTTTTTGTTCTTAAGCTGGAACGTGGCCAGCACACCGACCTTATCACCGAACACAGTTCTTGTCTTGCCGTCTTTGCTCGTTTCAACGATGAGCTTTAACGGTTTGCAATATTCTGTTCGGATCAGCTCCAGGATCTCCTTTGTCGCCAGTGTCAGCAGATCATTGTAAGCAGCGGAAGCTACCCCCGCGTTAAATCTCTGTTCTTCTGACTGATTTTTTGAAACAACTTTATTATCCTTATCCATTTTTATGCACCTCCGAAAAATATTTGTTATGGTGGACAATAACCTCTATATTCTAACACACTTTCCTAAAAAAGTCAACAATAATAACAAAAAATAGCCACTACGGCTACTATGATGGTGCCCGGAACAGGATTTGAACCTGCACACCTTGCGGCATATGCTCCTAAGGCATACGTGTCTACCAATTCCACCATCCGGGCGTAACCCTATTATATCATAAATCACCGAAAAAGCGAAAATAAAAAAGCGGAATTTATTAAGAATCCCGCTTTTTCAAATATTTTTAGGCCTCTCTTTTTGCTAAAGCAGTAGAAGACAGATAAGCTACCAACATACCAGCCATCAAGGCTACCGGTAAGAAATCTTCCGGGCCGGTGCTTGGTATATTTTCTGTAGTGGTGGTTACATCGGAAGCACTTCTGCTCGAAGTGTTAGAATTAGAGCTTTTCTCGGTAGTAATCGTACCGACCGTAGAAGTCTCACTTTTAGTGGATTCGGCCTTCTCTTCGGTTTTTGTTTTTTCTGAATCAGCAGCCGTTCCTCCATTTTTATTTTCAGACTTCTCTTCTGCTTTATTTCCGTTATTTTGGTCTTTATTCTCTGCAACTTCAAACGTAGTATTTCCGCTATTACTTGCATTGTTGGTGCGGCTAGATTTTTTCGTTGCCACTACTATAATCGCCACAATCAAAATTAGGATTATCGCTACTGATATGGTAGCGGCAATTATAATTTTGCGGCGCTCCTTTTTTTCCACCTCTGTTTGTTGATACATAATAAACTCCTTATGCCCCCATTATACCACACTTTGCTTAAAAAGTCAACATAAGCGCGATGCTTTTAATATATGGAAAAAACCGGTACGCTATGGGTGTACCGGTTTATAAAGGAGTACGTACCCGCACAAATCTCTAACTATATCTACGATCCTCTGGTAACTACATACTTTCCCAACCGTAAGATAGAATCCGTCGCCCTGGCTTGATGGGCGAAAACTAACAATTCTGCCCCCTTTGCAATATTGCCCAGAGAAAAATACATTCCCTAGGTATTTAATCGTCTCAGCAGTGTCGCGTGGCATATTCCCGCCTTGACAGCTAGCAAACTCTAAATAGAAGCGTTCCACAGTGCGATGTTTGTAACGGTGCTTTCTGCAAGAGTATATACCTGGTGCGATTAATGTCTTCATTATACCTCTCCTAAGGTGCAAAATTTCGAGTTTACGCTCGATACGTCCATCAATAATAGCATAAAAATTAAAATAATTCAAGAAAAAGGCCAGCACCGGGGGCTGGCCTTAGGGAGGATTTAGTCGTGAACCAAGCGGACACTGTGTCCGCAGCCACGGTAATAAGTCTGAATTTTAGGTCTCGCGATCCTGTGGACGAAAAGACTACAGGCGTCATCACCGTTGTCATTCAACAACCAGAATCTGCCCTCAATCATTTTGTCGTCAACAAGACTAGCGATGGCTTCCTGGTCTGTTGGACAGTGGTTGTATATGTGCATGCTCGGATAGATGAAGCCGTTAAACTTCAGATTGAGCTGCGTCATAATATTGCCGCTTGGGTTGTTGACGAAATTCTCGTCCAAAAATTCCTTCAACCAAGCCCCGGCTTCCGTTACGGTAGGCAGTCGCCAACCTTCCGGAAAATAGCCCTGCTCCTGGAGAGCCTCTGCTTCGTCCAAGGTAAAGAACTTCTTGCCGGCGTGCAAGATAGTGGCCTCGTCGGGGTCGCCATCTTTGTCTACGCCAGTCAGAACAACCTCCTTGTATAAGACGAAATTTTCCGGAGCCACAATGGGTCCGGCCTGTGTTATCTTACCATTCTTGAACCATGTAGAAATGTCCATACTAATCTCCTTAATGTACAAATTTCAGAATTCCGTCTGATACGGGTGAATTGCTATCACGCTGTAGTTATATCATACTTATGATAAAAAGTCAATTAAAACGTATTAACTCACAACCTTTGCAACATAAAAGGTAGGTTCTATACTTAATTTAATACCACTTAAACAAGAAAGGACCTACCTATGTCATATTGTGCAGGAAAAAGCCAGCAACTCGGTGCTGGCTTGAAGCTACGAGAGATCAGATGCTACGGACCAGGCGAATTCTTGCCCCGCTAGTGGGGCAAAACACCCCAAGCTCCGGCTTTCTGTGGGGGTGCACCCAAAGTGCATACAGCGAATCATCGTACGGAGACTCCACCCAATAACGGCCTTCCAAAAGACGATTTTCGATTGCACAGGAAAACTTGGCAGGGACTTCGTTATAATCTGCCATTCGCGGATAAACATAGCCCTCATAGCCCAGGCATAGTGCCTCGACGAACCTTTTGCTTGTCATATCGTTGCCGGCGTAATGTGAAATTAATTTATTCGCCTCGCTAATAGTTAGCAACCGCCAGTCGTCGGGAATATAATCTTGCTCCAGCAGGTCCTGAAACTCACCATAGGTGAAAAAATTTTTACCTCTGAGCATTATTCCTCCGGTTGCCAATCTGACATCGCACCCCAACTCGAGGTCGCTCGCCGCCATGATGATCCCAGCCGATTTCAATTCAATGCCTTCCTTACTCCAGTCACTCGTTCCTATAATTTTCATAGTTGAACTCCTTGTCATGATATTGATATGTTTATGTCGTACGGGTTTTGCTGTCTATGCTTTATCTAATATCTCATCTCCTTTTAAAGTACCAATGTTGGAACATCCTAGACGTTCCTCCATTCTTTCTATTCTATAAATTATATCACATTTTTCCCAAAAAGCAAAATGTGAGTATTAAGCTAACGAGCAACGCAACGCAAGGACCTCCCGTAGCTTCTGTCATAGTTATATGATGGCCAGACACTAGAACTATTGAAGTAGAGAAAATACGCGCCATCATTACGGGCAACCGTACTGGACCAATAGATCCCGAACGTCGCTGCGCCTTCTAGCATGCTATTGTTAACATTGCCAGACCGCACAAACCGCAAAGGGGCCTTACAGATATTGACGAAGCCACCATTTGCATACTCGATACTATTCGTAATATTACTAGTATTATATTTTGCTTTTGTAATACCGTAATATGTATAGAGCAAATCGCCAAATTCATATATGGATTGGCCACTGTTGGTTGCTACTGGTAACCTCCAGTTCTTAGGACATATAGAGTTAGCAGCATTTGTATAGTTATTGGATATACCGTTAGAATTATTAGTCGCTATAGCTGCGGTCCAGTTATAATGGTTACCTCTATGATAATGCTGACAGTCTGTTTTAGTGTGGCTATTAGTGGCGCACTCAGCCAAAGAATTAAAAGTGCTATCATTGTTAGAATTATTAGAAGTATAGTAGTAAACATCACCACCTTCTACTGAGTATGGCGCAACACTGCTATTAGCCCAATTGGATACCGAGGTGCCACTAATAGTATGATTCGCGGTGATAGCAGTGTTGGTTGGAGTCCAGGTCCAGACGTTATTACCATCTACAGCGTAGCCGCCAGTGTTATTGTGGACACCACTACCAGATGCGGTAGTACTGATGTCTGTATTATTGGAATTAAGTGGTGCGGTATTTGTACCACCTATATCTAAATCTAGATTCTGCGTCATCCAACATTTGCCATCAGCTAGCTTTGCTACCCAGTAAAGCTTACTATCCCGCAAATCTACTAATTGCGTAGCAGTACTTGCGCCAGTGCCACTTACAAAGCTACAGATTTGAGAGTCCATATCCTGCATAGCATAGTATGAATTACCACCTTCTTCATAGACTTTCATTTTGCCAGCTGCAGCAAAAGCAGCATCTATATCATTAATAGTACTAGGCGCATTAGTATGAGGATGGGTGAGGATATATTTTACCCTACCTTCATATGTACCAGCAGGCTGTACTGAACTAGCATAGATATCATATGTAGTAGTAAAATGTGAACCAGTAACATCAGGATTGGCATCCATATCCATATTAGTACTAGAAGGACGTGAAGCTACTAATGTATAGATACTAGGTATTACATTATAGTTATTATAACCATTATTAATAGTAGGTGGAGTAACATCTGCTCCTCCTGCTCCAGTACCAGTACCAGCAGTTAATTTCATCCCCCAAGAAGAGATAGTATTACCACTACTATATACTCCAGTCTTAATATTATAATCACTACTTAGACCATTTACTACTAAGTCT
>JAFOJO010000023.1 GCA_017421325.1 Candidatus Saccharimonadota bacterium | reverse complement strand
TCTTGTATCATTGCTGGTGGTATTAGATGTGTAGTAATATGTATCACCGCCTTCGGCCGAGTATGGCGTGGTGTAGTTATTGGTTGGCCAAGCAGATGGTTTAACTGAATTGCCATAAATATAGTAATTAGACGTAATAGCTGTAGATACTGGGTTCCAAGTATATACTCCATCGTTTACTGTGTAGTCTGAATATATGCCACTACTAGCATAGACACTTGGATTTGTGCTGATATCTGTATTGTTAGAATTAAGTGAGCCGGTATTGCCTATAGACAAATCTAGATTCTCAGTCATCCAACAATGCTCATCTTTTAGCTTAGTCGCCCAGTAAATATTACCGTCTCTAATATCTACAAGTTGTGCCGATGTAGATTCACCATCTCCTACTACATAATTACATATATTAGTAGTCATGTCTTGCATGGAGTAGTAATATCCTCCTGCTTTTGATGAATAAACCTTTTGTTTACCAGCGCCAGCAAAAGATTCTTCTATAGTATTTGCTCGGTATGGATTGTTACTTTGTGGATGCACCATTAAGTATTTAACTTTACCAGTATATGTTCCAGCAGGTTGCAGAGAGCTAGCATAGATATCATAAGTGGTAGTAAAGTAAGAACCAGTAACAGAAGTATCTATAGTCATATCGGTTTTAGAAGCTCTGGATGCTACTAAGGTATAGATACTTGGTACTATATTGTAATTACTATAATTGTCATTAATAGTAGGAGGGGTAGTATTAATGCCACTACCTACTCCAGCTGTTAGTTTCATAGACCAAGTAGAAGGAGATGAGGCTGTGATACTGCTACTATCATATATACCAGTATGGATATTATAGTTATCATTAATATTACTAATTAAGTCAGTATTCCCATCTATATTATTACTACTTCCTATAGCATAGATACTATAGCCATTATTATCATTACAATAGGTATTAACTTTAGTAATACCTATACCTTCTTCATACTGTCCACCATTTAAACTAGCAGTATGTGCTTCTTCTAATGAACTGCTTAATGTACAGGAAGTAGATAAAGTGAGGGTAAGGCTGTCTGTTTCTGAGTCTGAGACGGTAGCAGAACTATGTATATATAAGTTAAACAAAACAACACTAGAAACTATAAGAAGAGGTACAGAAACCAGAAGGATATTACGAAAAGCATAATAGAAGAATTCTGTTCTACTATTTATTGATTGTTGTCTAATTTTGCCCATTTTACCTCTCTTTTCTGGCTTGGTTTTTATTATGTATTTGGCGGGTGGCTGTATAGGTTTCTGGCAACCAGAACCCACTAAATATTAAAATACTGTTCTTTGTGGTGCCATGTTGTAAACGGGGTAGTGATACAAAAATGGCACCGCAAGGGGTGCAAACTCCATTATGTATTACAACTTTCGCATCATACATAGGAACCTTACGGCGCCATTTAGAATATGATGCAAAAGTACGTATTAAAATAAGTTGTAATGTAATAATGAAGTTTGCATTTTTATTGTAGCATAGTTTTAAAACTTTGTGAGGAAAAATAAAATGCTTATGGTATTAGAAAATTACATAAAATATGTTATAATACCTATGTGAAGAAAATTATTATTTCTAAACTTTTTTTGTACCGATATAGGTTCGTGATCGGGTACGCTGTACTAGGGCTGGCATTTGCAATACTCTTAATTACATTGCCGGGGTTTGCGCAAAATGGATTATCTGAGGCAGAAATTAATTCCGCAACCAATTCATATTATTTAGGAAAAAACGGCATACTAAACGGAGATTTGGTAGATTTGCCGTACAGATTACTTCAAAAAGTATCAATTATATTATTCGGTCTGACGCCGTACGCAATAAAACTACCAAGTGTAATAATTGGACTGCTGCTAGGTTTCTTATTGATTTTGTTACTTAATCGGTGGTTCAAGAGCAACGTATCGCTGCTCGCGTCATGCTTAATGGTGCTATCTACACCATTTTTATACTTAGCCGGAAGCGGTACGCCACTAATTATGCTAGTATTTTGGCCAACACTACTTTTGTGGCTGGGCTCTAAAATCCAAGGCGAGAAACGGCCACGACCGGCATACTGTTTCTTGTTTGCTATCGCTATGCTACTCTCCATTTTTGCACCATATATGATATATTTTGCGGTATTTTGCGTGATATTCGTATTACTACAGCCACACTTAAGGTTTGTATTGAAAGGTTTACCAAAGCTGCCACTTTCCTTAGTCGGCATCATAGTATTAGCCGGTTTTGTAATACTAGGTATCAATATCGTGAACCACCCAGAAACTATAATGGAATTACTGTTTAGTAAAGATTTTCAGATGGGGCAGTTCTTTGGTAATATCGCGGCGGGGCTAGCCCCGGTGTTTTCGTGGCACAATAGTCTGGAAAGCGTGTTCCTTTCGCCACTAATTAGCTTGCCGACCTTTGCGCTGGCGCTAATTGGGCTGTTTTCCACTACTAAAGGCTTCTTTGCATCGCGTAATTCTATTGCATCTATCTTAATAGTATTTTGCTTGATTATCACTGGGTTTAATCCACAAGCGGTGGTGTTCTTTATCTTACCGTTTTCAATATTGGTGGCGCATGGGCTAAAATATCTGCTAGAAAAATGGTATGGGCTGTTCCCGCAAAACCCATACGCGAGAGTGTCAGCGGCACTGCCGCTTACTATACTATTTGGGTTTATGATAATACCTGGATTACTACAATATATATATGGTTACCGGTACAACCCAAATATCGCTACAGAGTTTAGCGATAAGCTGGCGGTAGTTTGTGAGAACTTGACGGACGAATATTTACTGGTAAATGAAAATTATGACTTTTATAAAATACTAGAAGCGAAGAGTGATATTAAGGTGGTAAACGAAATAGAGAAGGTGGATAAGTTGGCGGTGCTAGGGCAACTTGACGATAAACCAGAAGAATATGGTTTAGCGCAAATAATCACTTCCCCAATGCGCGATAATTCTGATATAATATATCTATATACATATACTGAAAAAGTGGAAGGAGAATAATATGGGCCAGACGATGGACCAAATGAAGCTATTAAACCAGCTACGCAAAGCTCAGAAAGAGTTGAAAAACGAAATCGTAGAAGTAGAGGCCGGTGATGGCGCTGTGGTGGTACAAATCAATGGGGAACTTAAAGTAAAGAAGGTAAAGATCGATCCAGAGAAGATTGATTTAGATGATATCCACGAGCTTGAGCGCTGGATTGAAAACTGTATGCGTGATGGCTTTGCGAAAGCACAAGAAATCGCCACAGATAAAATGAAGCCACTAATGGGCGGACTCGGCAATCTTGGCCTTGGGATGTAGATGTTACCCCAAGCACTTAATAATGCGATAGATGCGTTAGGCATGTTGCCTGGTGTGGGGCCGCGTACAGCAGAACGCTATGCGTATTATCTTTTTAAGACTAATCAAAAAGTCGCAGATAATATTGCCGATGCTTTAGCTAATTTACACGACGGGGTAAAATCTTGCCCAGTGACTTTTGCCTTGATAGACGCAAATGATGATGTGTCACCGCTATATGCGGACCCGGCTCGCGATAAGGCTACCGTGCTCGTGGTGGAGGAGCCTTTAGATATCTATGCAATAGAAC
Organism: Candidatus Saccharimonadota bacterium; assembly: GCA_017421325.1. Taxonomy (GTDB): domain Bacteria; phylum Patescibacteriota; class Saccharimonadia; order Saccharimonadales; family Saccharimonadaceae; genus Nanosyncoccus. Next base: position 8,263 of record JAFOJO010000023.1, on the reverse strand, counting down.
AAACTCACGGATACAAAGGCACCTATCACGTGCTGGGCGGCGCTGTGTCGCCAATAGATGGCATTACGCCAGACCAACTACATATTCGTGAGTTAATTGAACGCGTAGAAGAAGATGATGTGGCGGAGATAATTATAGCCACAAATCCATCGGTAGAGGGTGAGTCTACGGCGCTACTGCTCGAAAAAATGTTACACGAAAAATATCCTGATCTAAAGCTCACTCGCCTTGCACGTGGGCTACCGCTAGGAGTGGATTTATCCTATGCCGACCAAATTACCTTAAGTGCAGCTTTGGAAAATCGTACCAAACTCTAGTAATTTTCCAGCGCTTTAAAATCTACTTTGGCCAATTTGGTCTTGGGGAGGGCGTCGATAAAGCGAATTTCGCGCGGAATTTCGTATTTCGCTAAGTATTGTTTATATATATTATTTAGCTCTTTTTTAATAGTACGCTCGGAAACTTCAGCTTTAGGTACTACAAATACTACCACCTTTTCGCCACGCAGTTTATCCTCACGCCCCACTACGGCGCAGGCTTCTACGTTTTTACATTTTAAGGTGACGTCTTCGATATTGGCTGGATAAATATTGTAACCGTTTGAAATAATCATGCGTTTGAGGCGCGAACGGAAATGCACTAGACCACGTTCATCTACGTAGCCGATATCACCCGTGCGGAGATATTTTTTACCGCCTACCGTGATAAAGGCTTCGGCTGTTTCTTTAGGCTTGTTGAGGTATCCCTTCATTACTGCTACGCCACGCACCAAGATTTCTCCATCTGTACCTAATTTAGCTTCTTTTTTAGTCTTGATATCCATAATAATTACATCATTATCTGGCAGGGGGTAGCCAATACCGTCTGGATCTTCCGCTACGCTAAGTGGAGAAAAGATAAAGCCGCCCGAAGCTTCGGTAAGGCCGTAGCCGTTTTCGATTAAGGCCTTAGAGCCATGAGCTTTAAGAAAATCGTTGATTTTTTCTTTACTAGACATACTAACCATATCGCCGCCAGACACCACATACTTGACATTTTTGAGACCATCCTTTTTAAATTTGATTTTAGTTAGGTAGTCAAACACAGTAGGTACACCAACTAAAATATTTACTTTGTATTTAGTAATGTAGCTTTTAAATTTTTTAGGATTGAACTGAGGAATGAGAAAAGAGCGGGCGCCAAAACAAAGTGGCATATGAATACAGCAACCCAGGCCAAAAGCATGGAAGTTAGGCAAGAAAGCCATAAAGGAGTGGTCAGTTTTAAAAAGTTCTGGTACTAGGTATTTGGCGCCTAGTGCCTGAGCGTTAAAGTTGAGATTAGACAAGACAATACCCTTGGGCTTGCCCGTAGTGCCGCCAGAGTACATGATTACAGCGTCGTCTTTGGCATTTATCCTGGCATGAGGGTTACCGATAAATTTATTGGCTTTATTGAGAAACTTATCCCAGGTAATAACGTGCTGACTTTTATTAACGTGATTTTTGCGACCTTTGGTAAGCTTATAAAGAATGCGCACAATTCTGTCCATAGAACGAGTAGGTGACACCACAATTACTTGCTCTACACTGGTATTTTTAATAATGGACTCTACCTTAGGATAAGAAATATCTACACAAAGAATAATTTTGGATTCAGACTGATTAAGATAGTCTTCGATTTCTTTGGCGGAGGAAAGCGGATGCACCATATTAGCTATTGCGCCAATCTCGTTAATAGCGTAAAACATGTAGACAGCTTCGGGGGTATTGGGCATACACACTGTAATACGATCACCCTTTTCGGCACCGAGAGCCTTCAAAGCTGCAGCTACTTTGTTAATTTTTTTAATCATTTCTTTGTAAGTGATTTCAGTATCAAAATACTGCAGGGCGGTATTGTGCGGCCATTTACAGGATGCTTCATAAACTACATCGTATAAGCCACCTTCTGGGTAGCTAATGTCCTCTGGTAGTTTATCTATGTAACCATATTTAGCGCGCTCTAATTTCATATCAATTTTGCGCAGAGTGTTTTTAATTTTTTTGTAGATAAATTCTAAAGGCATAGTATATATTATACCCCATTTGTGTTAAAATAAATATATGAGCATTTTCAAAGCTGACAAAAAATTTGAAAAATTCGAAGATGTAACGCCGGAGTTGCTTAAAAAAGAAGGCGTGAAGTTACTTTTGTGCGATCTTGACAATACTTTAAGATTGCATTCCGAGAAAGAACCAGCAGATGAACTAGCCGATTGGATAGATGAATGCCGCAAGGCTGGGGTAAAAATTGTAATTGTCTCAAATAATGGTCGCAAAAAGATGATGCAAAAATTTTGCGAGCCAATAAAAGTGCCTTGCGTGTGGTGGGCCAAGAAGCCAATGAGTACTAAGCTTACTGAGGCAATACAAAAGTATGGCTTTAAGCCTAGTGAAACTGTAATGCTAGGGGATAAATGGTCTACCGATGTGCTAGCGGCAAAGTTTGCCAAAATCCGTTCATACAAGGTAGAACATCGCAGGAATATCGTATGAAAAAAAATAAATTGACTGGACCGACCTATCTTACTATTGCTCGGATGGTATTATCGGTGCTATTTATGTTTTTTGTGTTGGCGCCGGAAACTTGGGCAAAAATTGTAGCACTAGTGTTATTTATTGCAGGAGCAATTTCGGATTTAGTAGATGGCAAATGGGCACGCCGTGAGAAGATAGTCACAGATTTGGGCGCATTTTTAGACCCATTGGCAGATAAGATGCTGGTGAATTTGGCATTTTTGGCGCTGGTGGTACTAGGCGTAGTGCCGGTGTGGGTATTCGCTATCATACTGGTGCGAGATTTTGCAGTAGACGGCATGCGGATGATGGCAGCCAGAGATGGCGTCACAATTGCGGCTTCTTTTTACGGTAAATTAAAAACTACTACACAAATGACGGCACTGATTATCTTATTACTTAATCTAATCGTAAACTTAGAATTCTTCACTATAATCGGAAATATTGCTTTATATTTGGCTTTGATTCTGACGGTATTTTCGGGTGGAGATTACTTAATCAAAGGCTGGAAAAAGGTTATTAAATAAAAATTATATTGGATTAGGCTGCCAAAATTTTGAGAATTTTAACAGAAGATTGCGGTGAGAATAAGTAATACGGTAGCTGCAAAAGCGGTAGAATCGATACGGTCTAAATACCCGCCGTGGCCTTCGGTGCCACCAACTAGCACTTCGAGTTTTTCAAAGAATTTATTTTTAATAACTATTTCGTTGGAATCTTTTACCTTAAACTGACGCTTCAAATAACTTTCGAATAAATCGCCCATTAAAGCCAGTGGGCCACAGAGCAAATAAATATAATCTGCACGGCCAAGTGCAGTGGTAAGAATAAAAACTAACCCAACTGAAATAGCGAGACCCAGTATGGTGCCCTCCCAAGTTTTGTTTTTGGAAATTTTAGGGAAGGGACGATGCTTTTTAATAATCTTACCGCCGAGTATTTTACCGCAGAGATAGGCAAAAATATCATACCCGCAAACACCAAAGATAATATACCAAATTTCCACTACGCCAACCTGCGCGATGAACATAGAGCCATAAACTAAAAACGCAATTTCAATAATTGCAAGAATGGCATTCTTAAAGTGTGCGACTTTTTTGAAAAAGCTTAAAAGCTCTATGCCGGCAATGATAGCAAAAACACCAAATAGAATTTTAAATGGTACGGCGTCGAAAGTGTACATAGCAGCGAGCGCCACAAAGAACAACCCGAACCCACAAACCACTCTCACGCGGAAGTTTTTATCCATATCCACATTATACCACCAATTTAGCATGATATAATATATTTATGTACAGTGTGTTTTCTGAATTTATAAAAGATAAAAACCGAATTTGCGTAATCCAGGCGGAGAATCCCGATGGTGATTCGCTAGGCAGCGCAATAGCGTTGGACTATTTATTGAGTGATAAAGAAGTATCTTTATATTGCCCGGTAGACGTGCCAAAATATTTAAGGTATTTTACGGATTGGTCGCGAGTGACAAATGAATTCGATTTCAAGGCGGACGGATATATCATTGTAGATACGGCGGCAGAAGTATTGCTTTCTAAGCTACTGGATGACTCAGCGATTAAAAATCGCCTGTACAATGCACCGGTACTAGTGATAGACCATCATGAGACACCAGATGATTTAAATTTCCCGCATGAGAGCATTATAGAAGTACGGCCGGCCTGCGCGGAGCTGATTTATAGTATCGCAAAGGATCAGAATATCGAAATTAACGTAGAGGCAGCAGAGGTGATTTTTCAGGGGATATTATCAGATACTTTGGGCCTTACTAGCTCGTCCGTGACGGCGGAGACTTTTGAGATAGCGGCAGACCTGACACGGCTAGGAGCAGTGATTTCCGATCTTGAAGATCGCCGGCGTGAATTTATGAAAAAATCGCCGAGGATATTAGACTACAAGGCAGACTTAATCAAGCGAATAGAGTATTCTCTGGATGGAGAATTGGCCACAGTGCATATTCCGTGGGACGACATTCGCGAATATTCCGATGAATATAATCCCAACGTACTAATTTTAGAAGAAATGCGCTTAGTGGAAGGCGTAAAAGTAGCCGTAGCGGTTAAAACTTATCCAGACGGTAAAGTGACGGGTAAAATTCGCACCGCCTCAGAAGCGCCAATTGCCGAGAAAATTGCTGGGTATTTTGGTGGAGGTGGCCACCCGCAAGCGGCAGGATTTAGAACATACGATACCACTTACGAAGAAGTGGTGCGAGATTTAGTAAAAATTGTACCGGAGCTTTTAAGCGATGTTTAGTAAAAAATTAATTCTCAAAAAAACACACGACTTTTGTGCAGTGAAAGAGCCACGACTCACGGTAGTGTTTATTCACGGCATTGCATCAGATTCGTCTAGTTTTACTAATGCAATAAAATATTTAGAAGGTACTACATCTTTAAAGGATATTCGGTTTGTGGCGTTTGATCTACTTGGTTCGGGCCAATCGCGTTCTGATGACAAATTAAATTATGATTATAAGGAACAAATTATCGCCCTGCATAATTCTATTGAGAAATTAAAACCCACTACGCCGCTAGTATTAGTCGGGCACTCAATGGGAACTTTTATCGTGACACGCTATGCGGATACCTTTAAGAAATCCGTGAAACATTTGATTTTGATTTCGCCACCGATTTATACGGTAGAAGATTTGGAAAATCCAGCGTTTGAAAAGGCGCTAGATGTATTTCGTGATGCGGTGAGTTTGAAAAATCGCCAAGTGTTAGAAACTAAGGTTTTTAATAATTCGCTCAAAAATATTGTGACGAATAAAAAGAATTATAAAGTTTTGGCCGGACTTAAAACTCACGCCACATTAATATATGGTGATCAAGATGCGTTTATCGCGGCTTATAATCTTCCGAGAATTTTAAAAGATAATCCAAAATATCTTACCGCTATTAAGACTATCGGACATCATGGCGTGTCGCGTGAAAAGTACAGTAAAATGGTGGGGGTACTAGAAGGGATTTTGAATGCTTAAACTATATAATACTTTAACTCGCAAAGTAGAAGAATTTAAGCCGCTCGGCGAAGAGGTAAAAATTTATACCTGTGGACCTACAGTGTATAATTTTCCGCACATTGGCAACTACGCGGCCTATACTTATTGGGATTTACTGGTGCGTACATTAAAGGCGGACGGGTATAAAGTAAAAAGAGTATTAAACTTAACAGATGTAGGGCACCTAACATCAGATGGCGACGAGGGTGAAGATAAGCTAGAAAAAGGCGCGGCACGCGAAGGGAAGAGTGTGTACGAAGTGGCGGATTTTTATATCAATGTATATCTAGATAGTTATGCTAAAATGGAATTTTTGCCGGCCGACATACTAGCCCGGGCGACAGATTATATAGAGGCCGATATGCGAGCGGTAGACGAAATGACTGCGCGGGGCTACACTTATGAGACTAAGGACGGCGTGTATTTTGATACGGCTAAATTTCCGGAATATGCAGATTTTGCAAGGCTGGATTTGGCGGGCTTGCAGGCTGGGGCGCGAGTAGGATTTAATGCTGAAAAACGTAATGTTTCGGATTTTGCGGTATGGAAATTTATTCAGCCGGGCGAGAAGCACGCCATGCGGTGGGACTACCTAGGCCGGCCTGGCTACCCTGGGTGGCACCTAGAATGCTCTACCATTATTCACGAGACCCTGGGTGAGCCAATAGATATTCACACTGGCGGGGTGGACCATATTCCGGTACACCACACTAATGAAATCGCCCAGACTTACGCAATGACGGGTAAAATGTTGGCGCGCTACTGGCTACATTGCGATTTTATCACTATAAACGGGCAGAAGATTTCTAAATCCCTAGGCAACACTTACACTCTAGACGACTTAGCCGAGCGCGGTTATTCGGCAATGGATTTTAAAATGTGGTTACTATCCGGCCATTACCAAGGCACACGGAATTTTACTTTTGATAGTCTAGATGCGGCGAAAAACCGACGGAATAATTGGCGCAGTCGCATCGCTCTTTGCTATCAAACGCCAGAGAAACGGCAAAATTCCGATAAAGAAATGTATTTTGCAGAAATTCTTGCCGCGGTAAATAATAATTTGAATTCCGCAGAAGCGTTTGCATTGATAGATAATTTAGATTTAAATTTAGCGGATTGGCAGAAGATTGACGAATTGTTTGGCTTAAGGTTGATTGCCGATACGCCGGATATTTCGGAAGAACAATATGCGCTAATTCGCAAGCGTGACGTAGCACGAGTAGCGAAAGATTATGCTAAGTCTGACGAAATTAGGGATAAGTTACTATCCCAAGGCATTGCAGTGAAAGACACGCCGGATGGTGGGGTGTGGGAGTATTCCTAACTTTATAAAAATTTTCAATGCTAATTAAATGTTAGTTTCCGAATCATATTTTTATGACTGTTCTGCTAACAAGGGTTGATTTTTTGAGATTCGGAGTAGATGCCGAATATCCGCCATTAGCGAGCAATGCAGCGAATTGACCAACCATTATCTCTATATCCGTAACTTCCACCGGTTGGGCTAACATTGTTACTTGTGATATTTAAATAAAATACGTAACCACCATCCGGAGTTTTGCTAGACCAATAATACCCGCCCGAAGAAAAAACATTAAGGGAACCGCCACGCACATCTCCGGATTTAGTAAAATATAATGGCTGAGCCACTAAGCCCCTATCAGTATTGGTTAAATTGTTATTATATATGTAGTTTAATCTTGCGAATTCATTGGTGGAGCCACTAGCCGCGGCAGGTTGATTGGATATGATGGGTAGCCTCCAACTTCTGGGGCAGACAGAGTTAGCTATTACCGTAGACGAAGTTGATAGATTGGCCGAATTGCTGCTGGCTATAGCTGCAGTCCAGTTATAGTAATTGCCTAATGAATTATGCCCTGTTTCTGTACTATCTGTCTTATTAGCAGTATATGGTGCAGTATTACTATTTTGTCAACCATTTACGGTTACTCCAGTAAAGTTTATAGTTTTAGCGGACATAGCCGGTGTCCAGGTAATGATCCCAGTATTCACATCATAGGTGTATCCGCTTGCATAGACTCCAGCGAGCGAATGATCCGTAAGATCTGTGTCATTAGAGGTGAGTGGTTTATCCGGGTCTAAATCTAAATCCAAATTCTGTGTCATCCAACAATGTCCATCCTTCAGTTTTGTCACGTAATATAATTTATTATCCCGTATATCTGCTAATTGTGTAGTAGTAACTTCTCCGGTTCTATTGACGGAGCCACATATCTCACTACTCATATCTTGCATAGCATAATAAGAGCCATCTTCGTCTTGATATACTTTTTGTTTGCCTGCTGCGGCGAAGGCAGCGTCTATGTCATTAATAGTACTAGGCGCATTGGTATTAGGGTGAGTCATTATGTATTTAACTTTACCCTCATAAGAGCCAGCTGGTTGGACTGAGCTAGCATAGATATCGTAAGTAGTAGTAAAATATGAGCCAGTAACATCTGGGTCAGCATCCATATCCATATTGGTGCCAGAAGGACGAGAAGCTACTAATGTGTATACATTAGGTACTGTATTGTAGTTATCGTAGCTATTGTTAATAGTGGGTGGAGTAACATCTGCTCCTCCTGCTCCAGTACCAGTACCAGCAGTTAATTTCATCCCCCAAGAAGAGATAGTATTACCACTACTATATACTCCAGTCTTAATATTATAATCACTACTTAGACCATTTACTACTAAGTCT